>CAKVVS010000091.1:0-5817 GCA_934834395.1 Parahaemophilus parainfluenzae
CATATGAACAGGAATACGGATTGTACGTGCTTGGTCCGCAATCGAACGAGTAATGGCCTGACGAATCCACCAGGTTGCATAGGTAGAGAATTTATAACCACGACGGTATTCAAATTTATCTACTGCCTTCATCAAACCGATATTCCCTTCTTGAATTAAATCCAAGAATTGTAAACCACGGTTGGTATATTTTTTCGCAATAGAAATGACCAAACGTAAGTTAGCTTCAACCATTTCTTTTTTCGCACGGCGAGCTTTTTGTTCACCACGAGACACCGCATCGCAAATCTCACGCATTTGTTGGATGGTAAGATTAGTTTGCTGTTCAATATTCGCTAAGTTATCTAAAGATAAACGGATACGCTCTTCATATTTTGGTAAGCGTTTTGCCCAAGCCTTCGTGGATTTTAATGCTTTTGCTACCCATGCATCATTGCTGCCATTAGCAATAATAAGTGCCTCAAATTCATCTTTTGGCATACCCGCAATATCAACTAATACTTTCTGCAGTTGACGCTCTTCTACACGTACTCGTTTTATCATATTTTTCATTGATAAAACAAGCACATCAAATTGTTTTGGCACTAAACGGAATTGTTTAAAAATATCTGCGAGTTGAGCAATTTGATCTTTTGCACGTTTACCACTACGTCCATGTTTTGCTATAGTCGCCAATGTTTTGGTGTGTTGCTCTCTTAAGGCCGCAAATCTTTCACGAGCAACTTCAGGATCTATGCTATTGTCAGAGTCGCTGTCATCTGAACTTGAGCTGCTATCGCCTTCATCTTCCTCATCGCTCTCATCATCAACGTCTACAGCAGATTCAGCACTTTCATCTTCATCGGCAAAATGCTCATCAATATTTGCCGTTTCCTCTTCAGCAATATTTGGGTCAACAAAGCCTGTGATTAAATCAGCTAAGCGATAATTACCCGCTTCAACTTGGTCATAATGATCTAATAATTCAGTTAACGCTTCTGGGTATGCAGCAATTGCTGTCTGAACTTCATCAATCCCTTCTTCAATACGTTTTGCAATGCTGATTTCATCTTCACGGGTAAGAAGATCAACCGTTCCCATTTCACGCATATACATACGCACAGGATCGGTTGTACGGCCGATTTCAGATTCCACATTTGACAAAATCTGTGTTGCTTCTTCCACTGCATCTTCATCCGGAATCGTGTCATTCAACATCATTTCGTCACTTTCCGGCGCTTCATCAAGAACCGGAATACCCGCATCATGCTGTAAAGTCTGCAACAACTTATCGTAATACTCTGGATCGATCACATCTTCCGGAAGTAAGTCATTAATCTCCGCATAGGTTAAATAACCTTGCGTACGACCTAATTCCATAAGCTGTTCAATTTGTTCTGAATATTGCTCTGCGGTAGATTGTTGATTTTGTTCCATTTTTATTCCCGTTTTGCGTTATTTTTGGAAGATAAAAGCCCTTGTTTTAAACAGGAGATTTTACCATTGTTATGACGGATTAACTAACTGTTTTTTCTGCTCTTCTTTTCCCTTGAGCAAATTCACTAAAATTGCTCGTTCTTGGTCAGTTAAGCCTTCCGCCCTTTCTTTTGCAATCAGCATTTCAATGTCACGTTCAATCGCTTGAATATTCAATCGACGATAGTTTTGAGAGAATGCATTAATGATTTCTAAGTCATCTAATAGATGATCCCAAGAGGCTAATATTTCAAGAGGCTTACTGAATTCTGTATCACGAAAATATTCTAAGATTTGCCCCGTTGTAATACCTTCTCTTTCACGACAAAGTGCGGTCAATTTTTCAAGTAATTCATAACCCGCTTCATGCTTTAAGGCTTGCAAACCGACATCCGAAATACGATTTACTAATTGTGAATTCTGTAACAACAGCGAAATCACCACGCGCATTGGCGTTTTCTTAATGGTTTTTTGTGGCGTTTTAGGTTTTGGGGCTGCCTTGTCTATTTGATTTGGTATTAAGCTTTCAAGCTGTGATTGATCAAAGATACCAAGCTTTTGCGCCAACATATTCCGCAATGAAAGACGCAGCATATCACCAGGAATTTGACGAATTAAAGGCACCGCGAGTGCCACTAATTTGCCTCGTCCTTCTTGCGTCGAGAAATCTACTTGTGGACTTAAATGCGCGAATAAGAATTCTGTGAGAGACTGAGCTTGATCAATATATTCTTCAAACTTTTCTTTACCATATTGACGAATATAAGTATCCGGATCTTCTCCATCTGGCAGAAAAATAAACTTGATTTGTCGTCCATCTTCCAGATAAGGCAAAGCGTTTTCAAGTGCGCGCCAAGCGGCATCACGCCCTGCTCTATCACCATCGTAGCAGCAAATGACTTGCTCTGTTGAACGGAACAATAATTGAATTTGCTCTGAAGTCGTTGATGTCCCGAGAGATGCTACTGCATAATCGACACCAAATTGCGCTAATGCCACCACATCCATGTAACCTTCAACCACCAGTAGTTTTTCTGGCTCATCATTGATTTGTAAAGCTTCATATAAACCATAAAGCTCATTACCTTTATGATACGTAATGGTTTCGGGGGAGTTCAAATACTTAGGTTTTTCATCCGTTAAAACACGTCCACCAAAAGCAACTGTTCGACCACGTTTATCCCGAATTGGAAACATAATACGATTACGGAATTTATCGTACACATTGCCACGATCGTTGCGAGAAAGCATACCTAAATCAAGCAACTTTTTCTGTTCTTCTCGATTTTTGCCGAATTGGCGTAACACCGTATCCATCGCATTGGGTACATAACCAATTTGAAAACGAGCAATAATTTCTGGCGATAAACCACGTTGCTGAAGATAACTTTGAGCAGGAATATTTAGCGGGAGTTGAGCTTGATAAAACGACGCAATCTCTTGCATCAAATCGTATAAATTACGTTTTGTTTGATAGCTCACATCCGGTTTATTGCCGAATTGGTTTGGACGTTTTTCATAAGGCACTTCAAGTCCTGCCGAAGCGGCAAGTTCTTCAACGGCTTCAACAAATTCTAATTTGTCATAATCCATTAAAAATGAAATCGCATTGCCTTTCGCGCCACAGCCAAAGCAATAATAGAATTGTTTTTTTTCACTTACTGTGAAGGATGGTGTTTTTTCGTGATGAAACGGACAGCAAGCTTGATAATCTCGTCCCGCTTTTTTGAGTTTCACGCGTGCATTAATCACATCGACAATATTCGATTTTGTGAGCAGATCATCAATAAACTGGCGTGGAATTGAGCCTTTCATTGCCTTGCCTCCTTGAATACGATGCGAAAGTGCGGTTGATTTTGCGTGACTTTTTTTCGATGAGTTTAAAGCAACAAAACCGTGATACCCAAAAGGTTTCACGGTTTGTCTTAACTCGAGTTAGAAAATACTACAAATTAGTATAAACGGGTATTGCGCGCGTTTTCGCGAGCGTTACGTTTAGCGTGACGTTTAGCAAGTGTTGCTTTTTCACGTTTACGGATTGTAGTTGGTTTTTCATAGAATTCACGAGCGCGAACTTCTGCTAAAATACCAGCTTTTTCGCAAGAGCGTTTGAAACGACGTAAAGCTACGTCGAATGATTCGTTTTCACGTACTTTAATTACAGGCATAAGCCAATCACCTCAATGAGTTTAATTTAATTGCAATTTTAAATTTTTATTACTGCCGAATGAACGGCAAATTCAATAAAGGACGCAATTCTAATCGATCTTCCCTGCAAAAGCAAAGGAAAGATCGCCTATTTGCTGAAAATTTGGCGTTTGAACTGGTTTAAGCGGGCTAAACAAGGTAAAATCTTTGCCAATTTTTTTAATAAAATGAGAATAAAATGCGTATTTTAGGAATCGAAACCTCCTGTGATGAAACAGGTGTCGCGATTTATGATGAAGATAAGGGCTTAATTGCCAATCAGCTCTACACGCAAATTGCCTTACATGCGGATTACGGCGGTGTGGTACCAGAGCTAGCTTCCCGCGATCACATTCGTAAAACGGCGCCATTGATTAAAGCCGCATTAGAAGAAGCCAATCTAACTGCTGATCAAATCGATGGTATCGCTTATACAAGTGGTCCTGGTTTAGTCGGCGCATTATTAGTAGGTGCAACGATCGCGCGTTCACTGGCTTATGCTTGGAATGTGCCCGCTATTGGCGTACATCACATGGAAGGTCATCTACTTGCGCCAATGCTTGATGAAAATCGACCGCACTTTCCATTTATTGCCCTCTTAGTTTCAGGTGGACACACACAATTAGTGCGCGTTTATGGAGTAGGGAAATATGAAGTCATTGGCGAATCCATTGATGATGCAGCAGGTGAAGCCTTTGATAAAACCGCGAAATTATTAGGGCTAGATTACCCTGGTGGTGCCGCACTTTCACGTTTAGCCGAAAAAGGATCGCCGGATCGTTTTGTGTTCCCTCGACCAATGACGGATCGACCTGGTCTTGATTTTAGCTTTTCAGGTTTAAAAACCTCAGCAGCAAACACCATTAATCAGGCGTTCAAACAAGAAGGTGAATTAACCGAACAAACCAAAGCTGATATTGCCTTTGCCTTCCAAGATTCCGTCGTGGATACACTCGCCATTAAATGTAAACGTGCCTTAAAAGAAACCGGCTATAAGCGTTTAGTCATTGCTGGCGGCGTGAGTGCAAACAAAAAATTACGTGAAACCCTTGGCACTATGATGAAAAATCTTGGTGGTGAAGTATTTTATCCGCAACCTCAATTTTGTACCGATAACGGCGCCATGATTGCCTATACTGGCTTTTTACGTTTAAAACAAGGTCAGCACAGCGATCTCGCCATTGATGTCAAACCTCGTTGGGCAATGGCCGAACTCCCCGCAATTTAAGGAAAAAATATGGAAAATATGATTAAAGTAAGAGCCATGCGTGCAGCCGGTATCGCTTGTTTTTTGGTGCTCGCGATTATTGGTGCATGGATTTTTACCACGCCAAGCAGTGATATTGTTGACGCTCTTGCTGAAGCAGGAAAAATGGTGGGAGGCGGTGCCACTTACGGGACCTTTATGCTAGCAGCCTGTCCACCTGTTGCAGGATTCATTGCCTATCATTTCTGGAAATGGGTGATTAAATAATGGCAAAACTCTATTTTTACTACTCTACGATGAATGCGGGTAAATCAACCACATTGTTACAGTCTTCCTATAACTATCGTGAACGCAATATGAATACCATGGTTTATACGGCAGCGATTGATGATCGTTTTGGCGCAGGCAAAGTCACGTCACGTATTGGTATTCATGAAGAGGCGAATTTATTTACGTCAACCAGTGACCTTTTTGCTGAAGTGAGTCAACATTTACAACAAGAAAAAATTCATTGTGTTTTGGTTGACGAAGCCCAGTTTTTAACGAAACAACAAGTGTATCAATTAAGCGATATTGTAGATAAACTGAAGATTCCAGTGCTTTGCTATGGCTTACGGACAGACTTCCAGGCAGAGCTATTTGAAGGCAGTAAGTATTTACTTGCTTGGGCAGATCAACTAGAAGAATTAAAAACTATCTGTTATTGTGGGCGTAAAGCCAATTTCGTTTTACGTTTAAATGAACAAGGTGAAGTCATTAAGGAAGGGGAACAAATCCAAATCGGTGGAAATGACTCTTATCTTTCGGTTTGCCGCTATCATTACAAAGAAAAGTGCGGTCAGCTTTAATCTCATTTTTCAATTTTATACTCGGAGGACAATTTTATGCTAAAGAACAAAACATTCGGCAGTGCCTTAATCATTGCAGGCACGACCATCGGAGCAGGAATGCTCGCGATGCCATTAACC
>CAKVVS010000092.1:0-5771 GCA_934834395.1 Parahaemophilus parainfluenzae
TTCTCATTCAGCCATTTATGTTCAAACTGACCGTTGTTTTCAATATGTTCTGCATGAATTTCAAGTTTCTCTTTTTCTGGTGTTGGCCGCGGCAGACTGTATTCGGTATCTTCTGTTTGGATCATCCAACCTAAAATTTCGGTATCATCAAAGGTATCATGCAGAAAATAACCACTTTCAGAAACCGTCATCGGTAATTCACGAGTCCATTGCTGCCCACTTGGTAAGCGAGAGTGAATCACGTTTTGCTCGGCAATGCGAATTTTATCTTCTAATACCTCGGTAATGATCGCCACATGCCCCGTATGTTGAAATTCACCTCCCTCTTGCCAAATTAAAAGGGCACCTGCTTCAGGTTTACGTTTGCAACCATTTGCAAAGGCTTGTAAAGGTAATAAGGCATCATTTACCACTTGACGTAAAAATCGTAGAGAAAAGATCTCGTAAGCCATTCCTACATCAGTAAACACCATGCCATGATTGAGATATAAATAACGGCGCGCAAATTCTACACACTGCCATTTGTAGCCCATGTACTCTCTTCCTAAATAACTGCGAAAGGCAGCATCATCCGGATACTCTTTCTCATCGGCTGTATGATAATCTGATGAATAAATCGCAATCCCACCCGGTGCATAACCTAATAAACTTCCGAAAGGATCATGTGTACTAATATTGGCTGAACGTTCAGGCATAAAAACTCCCTGTTAAATAACTACTCGGAATAGTATAGATCTTTTGTCCAACTTCCCCCAAAAACTTTATGAAAGAAAGATGAAAAATTGAGTGACACACATTTTAAAAAAGAAAAAAGGCTGACATCTGCCAGCCTTGAAAATAAGTGTAAAAATAACCGCACTTGAGGTTATTTTACATACCAATGCGCTAATAAAATTCCTGTATTTACCGCAATATTTAATCCGGTTTTTAATGGATTACTTAAAGAAAGACGCACATTTACATCTTGTTTCTCACGAATATCATCCGTACTGCCTTCACTCAAGACTAATGCAATTTTTGCTGCAAATTTGAGTTGTTCCAACGCAATACCTTGTTTATTGGTTGATACATGAATAATCTGATAGCCAGCCTTACGTAAAGCCTCTAAAGCGATTTCAGTACTTTCTGTTTCTAAAATACGAATATGCTCCATTCCGCCTTCAGCCACACGCATAGCAGCGGGCGCATAAAGCTGTTCAACTTGATTTGTCACCACATTTTTAATGCCGTAGAAGGCGCAAGTACGCACAACGCCACCTAGGTTTTGCGCATTATTGACTTGATCAAGCACGACTAAGCAGTCTTCTTGACGCGGTACATCTAAATAACCTTGCAAAGAAAAAGTACGTTGTTTTTTCACTAACATACAAATGCCACCATGATGCTCGGTACCACTTACTAAACTTAGCTCTTCGCTATCCACCACGTGATACACTTTTTTATTCGCGGCTAAATAACTGAAAATCCCGCCAATTCGATGTGCCATTTGCACCGTTGCCCATACGCGAACAATGCTCTCCGGACGCTCAGCAAACAATTCTAAACACGCATTTTCACCATACACTTTCATTTCTTCAGCGCGGTTCTTTTTAATTTTCTCAGGTGCTCGTGGTGATAATGCGCCCGTTTTCTTTTCTTTCGGTTTATAACTCACGCCAGTACTTTTCACCGTTACTTTTACCGCGCCTCTTTCACCATTCGCTTTATTTAATGAAAGTTCAGCAATTTTTGGTTCTCTCACTTCTTGCTGTTGGAAGCCACGAGAAGGTTTGCGATCATCCCGTTTTTTATCAAAGTGCGGTCGATTTCCCTCACGTTTTTCATTATTACGACGATCATCAAAGCGACGTTCTTTGTCATTAAATGCACGTTTTGGGCTACGCTCTTGAAAAGATTTGGTGGAATTTGTTTGGAATGATGGTTTGCGTGAATTGCTCATAATTTGCTTCTCGAAGGAAAAATTGGATAATAATTCGCCAAAAAATGCGAAAATTTGTGAGCATTATAACGAAAAAAAACCTTTTTTCTATCAATCCTCAAAGGAAATATTGTAAACTAGAGCATTAATTTTTAGTGTAGAGATAGATTATGTTAATCAATAAAGCTAAACGAGCAGAACAAAATTTAAAAAATTTACCTTTTCTTCCTTTACAGGCAGAACAGGTTGAGTTTCTGTTTAGTCCGCTTGAATTCAAAGCACAAATTATAGAATTAATTCGCCAAGCTAAAAAACGCATTTACGTGACCGCGCTTTATTGGCAAAAAGATGAAGCGGGACAAGAAATTCTCAATGAAATTTATCGCGTAAAACAAGATCATCCTGAATTGGATGTGAAAATTTTAGTGGATTGGCATCGCGGACAACGCAATTTACTCGGTGCAGAAAAATCTGCTACTAACGCTGATTGGTATTGTGAACAACGCCAAACCTATCAACTTCCCGATGAACCGAATATGTTCTTCGGTGTGCCTATTAATACCCGTGAAGTCTTTGGTGTGTTGCATATTAAAGGCTTTATTTTTGACGATACCGTGCTTTATAGCGGCGCAAGCATCAATAACGTGTATTTACAACAACAAGATAAATACCGTTACGACCGCTATCAAAAAATCCATAATGCTGCATTGGCAGACTCTATGGTTAATTTCATCAATGATTATTTATTGGATTTCAGCGCTGTACATCCATTAGATGTGGCTAATCGTCCTCGCACCAAAGAAATTCGTAGTGCAATAAAAGCTTATCGTAAAAACTTATCTGCCCATGCGGAATATCAGTTGGAAAGTGCGGTTGGTTTTTCCGATGTTTTAACCATTTCACCACTTTTTGGTTTAGGTGCATCGGGCAATGAGTTAAACCAAGTCATTGAGGACTTATTCTTACAAGTGCAGGAAAAATTGGTGATTTGTACGCCTTATTTCAACTTCCCTCGCACGCTAAGAAGTAAACTTGCCCGCTTATTAGAACAAGGAAAACGTGTCGAAATTATTGTGGGTGATAAAGTCGCGAACGATTTCTATATTCCACCAGAGCAGCCATTTAAAATGGCAGGTGCATTGCCTTATTTATATGAAAGCAATCTTCGTCGTTTCTGCGAGAAATTTGATGCTTACATTAAAAATGGCCATTTAACGGTGCGTTTATGGAAAGACGGCGATAACACTTATCACCTCAAAGGTGTTTGGGTGGACAACCAGTATATTCTTTTAACGGGAAACAACTTAAACCCGCGCGCATGGCGTTTAGATGCGGAAAATGGATTATTAATCCACGATCCAAAACAAGAACTTCTGCCTCAAGTGGAACAAGAATTGTCGCACATCCGCCAACATACCAAAGTATTGCAAGATTATTCTGAATTAGAAGAATTGACGCAATATCCTGAACCGGTGCAAAAACTGTTGAAGAAATTTGCGCGGATTCAAGCAGACAAATTAGTCAAAATGATTTTATAAACGCAAAAAGAGGCCGACAAATGTCGGCTTCTTGCTTGTATCTTACGCAAAAACCTCGACTAACATTGCACAAGTGAAATAAGTTGTTATAATCGCCCGACTTTTAAATTTTATTGGAGAAATCAATGAACCCAATTTCTTATTGGCAACGCCTAAAAGTTGCATTTCAATATGTGATGCCTCAAATCTATATGACACAAGCAGCAGGTTGGTTAGCTAAACAAAAATGGGGCGCAGTGACACATTTTGTGATTAAAGCGTTTGCAAAAAAATACAACATTGATATGAGCATTGCTGAAAAAGAAAAATTCAGTGATTACGCCAGTTTTAATGAATTCTTTATCCGTCCATTAAAAGAAAATGCACGACCAATTAACCAAAATCCAACCGCACTTTGTTGCCCTGCGGATGGCCGTGTAAGTGAATGTGGACACATTGATGATGATCGCCTATTACAAGCAAAAGGTCACTTCTTCAGCTTAAACGATTTATTAGCGGAAGATAAAGATTTAACTGAGACCTTTAAAAATGGGGAATTCGTCACCACTTATTTATCACCACGTGATTATCACCGTGTGCATATGCCATGTGATGGTACACTTCGCAAAATGATTTACGTACCGGGTGATTTATTCTCCGTCAATCCATTTTTAGCGAAACATGTACCGAACCTCTTTGCACGTAATGAACGTGTGATTTGTGTCTTTGATACTGAATTTGGCACCATGGTACAAATTTTGGTTGGTGCAACAATCACTGCAAGTATCGGTACCGTTTGGGCTGGTGTGATTAATCCACCACGTTATAACGAAGTGAAAGTCTGGACTTATGAAGGTGAAAGTGCGGTTAAATTAAGCAAAGGTCAAGAAATGGGTTGGTTCCAACTTGGTTCTACCGTAATTAATTTATTCCAAGCCGGTCAAGTGCAAATTGCCGATCATTTAAGTGTTGATGAACCTGTTCGCATGGGTGAAATCTTGGCATTGAAAAAATAGTTTTACAACAAAGGAAAAAACAATGACAGCTCAAATTTTTGAACAAGTAAAATTAGAAAGTATTTCTGAAAAAGGCAGCTACGGTATCGGTTTACAAATCGGTCAACAATTAGCAGATAGCCAAATGGATATTTCTGTTGAAGCGGTAGCAAAAGGCATTTTCGACGCGTTAAACCGCAATCAACCTGCATTAGAAATTAATGATTTAATGCATTCTGTTCAAGCGCTTCAACAACAAGCGGCTGAAGCACAACAAGCGCAATTTAAAGCGATTGAAGAAGAAGGTAAAAAATTCTTAGAAGAAAACGCGAAAAAAGCGGGCGTAAACGTGACTGACAGCGGTTTACAATACGAAATTTTAACTGAAGGTAACGGTAACAAACCAGCTGCAACTGACAAAGTACGTGTTCACTACACAGGTACATTACCAGATGGTACTGTATTCGATAGCTCTGTTGCACGTGGTACACCGGCTGAATTCCCAGTAAATGGCGTAATTCGTGGTTGGGTTGAAGCATTACAAATGATGCCTGTTGGTTCTAAATGGAAACTCACTATTCCACACGAACTGGCTTACGGTGAACGCGGTGCGGGTGCATCTATCCCTCCATTCTCAACCTTAGTGTTTGAAGTCGAATTACTCGATATTCTTTAAAAAGAAAAAGTGCGGTTAAAATTAACCGCACTTTTTTATTCTTCTTCATCTTCGCTATAACGATCATCATCGTCATAATCATAGGTTAAGAGAGCATCCTCATCATAACCCTCTATATCAATCTGAACGCCATTTGAGCCTGCATCAAAACCGTTAAACCATGCGGTTCTCAGCTCTTCAGGTACACGTCGGCCACAATAATTAATTCGTTTATTCAATTGAGATTGGCTTTGCGCTTGGAAATCTTTTCCTACACGATAACCATCTAAATACCAGTCATCTTTATCATGACAAACCGTCGTATTTAAACGCTTTACGTGTTTGCTCACTGAAATGGGGCTACGATGTTTTACATAATAGCCCTGCGTACAAGCGCTTAATAGCCCAACAGCTAAAACGGTCGCTATTAATCTCATGTTGTCTCCTTTTACTACTTAATGTCGGGCTATTACCCCCTTTTTATGGTTTTATAGACCGACAAAATAAAAGGAAGGTTCAGAAAATATAAGAGATCCGATTTCTATTGTAGGCTAGAGCACAATCATATCATCACGATGTAGCGCAACTGCACCATACTCATAACCAAGAATTTGCTCAATATCTTGAGATTTTTTCCCCTTGATTAATTCCAACGCATCGCTGTTATAACGAGGCATACCGAGTGC
>CAKVVS010000093.1:0-5757 GCA_934834395.1 Parahaemophilus parainfluenzae
GTAAAAGGCAAATCATCGATTACTGAAAATATGATTATTTGTACCGGTACATCTAGCCGCCAAGTCTCTGCGATGGCCGATAACCTTATTGCGGAATGTAAAAAAGCCGGTTATGAAACCTTTGGTGAAGAAGGTCGTAATACCGCAGATTGGATCGTGGTCGATCTTGGCCAAACCATCGTACACATCATGCAACGTGATGCACGTGAGATGTATCAATTAGAAAAACTTTGGGCATAAAGTGCGGTCAATTTTGATGGTGTTTTAAAAGGGAAAAGGATGAAAATCACATTAATTGCAGTGGGCACCAAAATGCCGGCTTGGGTTACCACCGGATTTGAAGAATACCAACGTCGTTTTCCTAAAGACATGCCTTTTGAACTCATTGAAATCCCTGCAGGCAAGCGTGGAAAAAATGCAGATATTAAACGTATTTTAGAACAGGAAGGCAAAGCGATGCTCTCAGCTTGCGGAAAAGGCAAAGTAGTCACATTAGATATCCCTGGCAAACCTTGGACAACACCACAACTTGCTGAGCAATTAGAGGGTTGGAAAAATGATGGTCGTGATGTGTGCTTACTCATTGGCGGGCCTGAAGGTTTATCCCCTGAATGCAAAGCGGCAGCAGAACAAAGTTGGTCACTGTCACCACTCACACTGCCCCATCCATTAGTGCGAGTTGTCGTGGCAGAAAGTTTATACCGCGCGTGGTCACTGACGACAAACCACCCTTATCATAGAGAATAACGTATTACATTACCGATGAATTTAAAAAAATTCTTTTCTGCACCAACCAATGAACCGATCCGCGATAAAAAAGCGGAGCGGAACTTGTTTGCGCGTCGAACATTGGTCGCATTCATCGGTATTTTAGCCCTAAGTGGTGTGCTATTTGCTAATATTTACCATCTCCAAGTGGTGAATTACGACATGTACCAAACTCGCTCTAATGGTAACCGTATTAAATTACTTCCGCTTCCTCCTACTCGCGGATTAATTTACGACCGTTACGGCGAGTTACTGGCAGAAAACCTCACTTTTTTCGGTTTATATATCGTGCCGGAAAAAACAGAAAATTTAGACCGCACTTTTGAAGAATTGCGCTATGTTGTAGGACTCACTGATGAAGACATTGAGCATTTCAAAAAAGAGCGTCGTCGTGGTACACGCTATACGCCGATTTTACTCAAACCAAGCTTAACGGAAGAACAAATTGCCCGTTTTGCAGTAAACCAGTATAAATATCCAAGCCTTGATGTACGTCCTTATTTCAAACGAAATTACCTGTATGGCGAAGCCATGACTCATATTTTGGGTTATGTTGGACGCATTAATGACCGAGATGTTGAGCGCCTAAAAAAAGAAGAAAAATTTGCTAACTATTCCGGTTCTACGGACATGGGGAAACTGGGTATTGAACGTTATTACGAAGAACAACTCCATGGTACAACTGGTTTCGAAGAGGTTGAAATTAATAACCGTGGTAAAGTTATTCGTAAACTACGTGAACAACCCGCCACCGCGGGGAAAAGTATTCATCTGACTATCGATTTTACTCTTCAACGCTACATTATGTCGCTCCTTTCAGGTCAAAAAGGCGCTGTTGTTGTGCTTGATCCGAAAGATAATAGTGTATTAGCGATGGTTTCAACACCAAGCTACGATAATAATTTATTCGTCGATGGCATTTCTTCCAGTGATTACAAACGTTTACTCGAAGATCCAACTCGACCACTTTACAGTCGTGCAACACAAGGGGTGTATCCACCAGCCTCTACGGTAAAACCATTCGTTGCTGTTGCGGCATTAACTGAAGGGGTGATTACACCTAATACCACGATTTTTGACCCAGGCTACTGGACATTGCCAAACTCAACAAAACGTTTCCGAGATTGGAAAAAAACAGGGCATGGTTATACGGATTTAAACAAAGCCATTACTGAATCATCGGATACATTCTTCTATCAAACCGCCTTTAATTTAGGTATTGATCGTTTCTCCATGTGGATGAAACGTTTTGGGTTTGGTATGCCGACAGGTATTGAAATTCAAGAAGAAGCCACGGCCAATATGCCGAGTAAAGAATGGAAACAAAAACGTTATAAAAAACCGTGGGTGCAAGGCGATACAATCTCTGTAGGGATTGGTCAAGGTTATTGGACAGCGACACCATTACAAGTGGCAAAAGCAACCTCTATTGTGGTCAATAACGGTAAAATTCATACGCCACATTTAATGAAATCCGTTGAAGGCGCCACCATTGAACCGTATCAAGACCCGCTTTTATATGAAGATATTACCGAACCGAAACAAGCTTATTGGGATGCGGCTAAGCGCGGGATGTTCAATGTGGTAAACTCTGGTGCAGGGACAGGACGAAAAGCCTTTATCGGCACGAATTACCATGTAGCAGGGAAATCCGGTACCGCACAAGTGTTCAGCTTAAAAGAAAACCAAAAATATAATGCCGCGGGATTGAAAAAAGAATTACATGACCATGCTTGGTTCACGGCTTATGCGCCTTATGAAGATCCAAAATTAGTTGTCACCATTATTTTAGAAAACGCGGGCGGTGGTTCAAGTAATGCGGCGCCAATTGCACGGCAAATTATGGATTTCTACTTGAATAAACGCTTGCCGCAAATTGAACGTCTAGAAAATGCTGAAAAAGAGAAAAAGACGAACCAAACTGATTTAGATGCGCCAGCACTAGAATCTCAACCAAGTGAGAATGAATAATGGAAGAAAAAGTGCCTCTATGCTTGCGATTATGGCAACGCTTACATATTGATTTTTTATTATTTATTGGATTAGCCGCTATTACAGCCTATGGCATGCTTGTGCTTTATAGTGCATCAGGCGCCAGTGAAGTCATGTTCCAAAATCGTATTATTCAGGTCATATTAGGTTTTGCTGTGATGATGATTATGGCGCAACTTCCCCCTAAATTTTATCAGCGACTTGCTCCTTACTTATATTTGGTGGGTTTTATCATGCTGATCTTGGTTGATGCTATCGGAACAACCAGTAAAGGAGCACAACGTTGGTTAGATCTTGGGTTTATTCGCTTTCAGCCTTCTGAAATTGTCAAACTCGCGGTACCATTAATGGTTGCGGTATATTTAGGTAACCGTCCATTACCACCGAAAATGAGCGAAACCTTTATTGCTATTGCCATGATTATTGTGCCAACTTTACTTGTGGCTATTCAACCAGACTTAGGCACATCAATTCTGGTTAGTGCATCAGGCTTATTCGTGGTATTCTTAGCAGGGATGAGTTGGTGGCTTATTCTTGCTGCAGTAGTTGGCTTAGCGGCATTTATTCCTATCATGTGGATGTATTTAATGCATGACTACCAACGCATGCGTGTATTAACCTTACTTGACCCCGAGAAAGATCCACTTGGGGCGGGTTACCATATTTTGCAATCCAAAATTGCCATCGGTTCAGGCGGTATATCTGGCAAAGGATGGATGCAAGGGACACAATCCCAATTAGAATTTTTGCCTGAACCACACACTGATTTTATTTTTGCCGTGATGAGTGAAGAACATGGAATGGTCGGTTTTCTTATTCTGATGGCAATTTATTTGTTTATTATTATCCGTGGCTTAATAATTGCGGTAAATGCAGAAACCTCTTTCGGGCGTATTCTTGCTGGTGCAACCACACTGATATTCTTCGTTTATGTCTTCGTGAATATTGGTATGGTGAGTGGCATTTTGCCTGTTGTAGGGGTGCCTTTACCACTCTTTAGCTACGGCGGTACCTCATATGTCGCCATCATGGCAAGCTTTGGTTTAGTGATGTCCATTCATACTCACAAACCTCGCTTTATGAAAGGGAACTAATTTCCCTTTTGGCTTTCTTATGAAGAGCACCGATAATCTTGAAAGTAATAAGTATGACATTAAAAAATATCTTAAAAACGACCGCACTTTTCACCTTGATAAGCAGCTCAAGTTTTTCTGCTTTTGCCGATACGCAAAAAATGTATGGTATTCAAGGGGATTCGCTGTCGATTACTACGACCGTTCAAGCGCCACAAAGCTATGAAGTGAATGGTAAAACATATACCACACAAGGTGATGAGGCAAAGTCCTATTCAAAAGAAGGGACAGCAAGTTATTACCACCATAAATTTAATGGTCGTAAAACAGCTAATGGTGAACGCTATGATTCGGCACTTTTCACTGCCGCACATAAAACCTTACCTTTGAATTCTTATGCGGTTGTTACAAACTTACATAACAATCGCAAGGTAATTGTGCGAATTAATGATCGTGGTCCGTTTAGTGAGAAACGTATCATTGACTTATCTCATTCTGCCGCAAAAGAATTAGGCCTTATTGCTCGTGGTACAGGGCAAGTAAGAATTGAAGCTTTACATGTGGATCACAAAGGTCAAATTTCAGGTGCGGGAGCAAAAACGCTTGCCAAGCATGCTAAAACGCAAGAAGCCAGTGAGCGTTTAGTCGTCAATAAAAATAGCGAAAAAAAAAATCAAAACTTAGACAGCACAAACGATGCAAAAACTGTTTTCAAGCTAAAACTACTCGCGCTGTCGTCAAAAAGCCAAGCAGAAAGCATCATCACAAAACTCGCGTTAGATGACATCAAAACGGAAATTAACCAAAATGGGCAAAACTATGAAATCCATTTTGGTCCATTAGCGGATCAAGCGGATATTAATCAATTAAAAACAAAATTACAAAAAACGATCAATGGGCAACCCGTAATCGTTTATACTTATAAAAACCAATAAGCTATTAAAGGAAATGCTATGTTAAAACAATCTGCAAAATTGAAAAAAATTGTACTCTTCTCGGGATTAATGGCAATATCAACATTTGCTGCCGCTGAAGATATTCAATACGGTATCGCTGTACCGGAAGTGAATGCGCAAACTTATGTTTTAATGGATTACAATTCTGGTGCGGTACTTGCATCACTTAACCCAGACCAACGCCAATACCCTGCTTCATTAACAAAAATGATGACTAGCTATGTGGTTGGTGCAGCATTAAAACAAGGTAAAATCCATAATGAAGATATGGTGACAATTAGCGAAAGCGCTTGGGGTAGAAATTTCCCTGATTCATCAAAAATGTTCTTAAATTTAAATCAACAAGTGTCTGTGGGTGATTTAAACAAAGGGATTATCATTGTTTCTGGTAATGATGCCTGTGTTGCAGTAGCTGAACATATTTCGGGTACCGTGGCTAACTTCGTTGATACCATGAATAAATACGTTCAACAATTTGGCTTAAAAAATACTAACTTCACCACACCACATGGTTTAGACGATCCAAACCAATATTCAACTGCACGTGATATGGCGATTATTGGTGCGCATATTATTCGTGATTTACCGGAAGAATATAAAATCTACGCAGAAAAAGACTTTACTTTCAACAAAATCAAACAACCTAACCGTAATGGCTTATTATGGGATAAAACCATTAACGTTGATGGTATGAAAACCGGTCACACAAGCCAAGCAGGTTATAACCTTGTCGCATCAGCCACAAGTCCAAACAATATGCGTTTAATTTCTGTTGTAATGGGTGTACCAACCTATAAAGGTCGTGAAGTAGAAAGTAAAAAACTCTTACAATGGGGTTTTGCTAACTTTGAAACCTTAAAAACTCAAAAAGCAGGTGAAGAAATTTCAAAACAATCTGTTTACTACGGTGATAAAGGTGACGTTAAACTTGGTGTCTTAGAAGATGGCTTTATCACTGTGCCAAAAGG
>CAKVVS010000094.1:0-5668 GCA_934834395.1 Parahaemophilus parainfluenzae
CGACCGCACTTTCAGCAGAACCAAAGGCTTGATTAAGCAAATTTTGTGTAATCCCACCGCCAGAAGTGATGTAGGCATAAGTCAAAATATACAACACGAAAGCAACAGAAAGACCGTTGATAATATTCCAACCTTTACCTAACAAATCTTTTACGATGGTGTCAAAGCTTGAGCCGGTAGGATAATGTAAGTTGGCTTCTAAGATCATCAAACCTGATGTGGTCATACAGAACCAAGTGTAAACCAAAGCAAGAATAGAGCCAATAAACCATACGCCAGCCGTTGAGGTTGGGTTTGCAAGCATACCTGCACCAATTGCGGTACCTGCAATAATCATGGCGCCGCCTAATAAAGAAGGAGATTTTTTTATTGTCATAGTAAAGTCCTAGAATATAATTTTGCACTATTATAATAGTACAAAATCAAAAGGCAATCTTTTTATATCGACAACAATAAAGAAATTTATATAATATCGATATTTTGACCGAAAAGGACTTAATTATGAAAAAACAACTTAAAAGCTTTGCTTTTGCTGCGTTAGCGGGTGTTGTATTAACTTCGTGTGCTGACTCTGCCTCTATCAATCAACAAGCTGCAAGTAGCTATACCCAAGAAATGGGGAATATGCGTGCACATGGTGTAATTGATACTTCATCAAAAACTGCAAAACGTGTTCATGCAGTGTTTAATAAAATGGTGCCTTATGCAGACCAAGCGAATGAAACTGGACAACAATTTAACTGGCAAATCAATGTCATTAAATCAAAAGAACTGAATGCTTGGGCAATGCCAGGCGGTAAAATGGCATTCTACACAGGTTTAGTGGATACCTTACAGTTAAACGATAATGAAATTGCTGTTGTAATGGGTCACGAAATGGCACACGCTTTAAAAGAACACGGTAAAGCGAAAGTGAATTTTGGTATGGCTACTAATATTGCAGCAAGTTTAGGTCATGCCGCCCTTTCTACTGTTATTGGCTCAAGCGCAAGTGAATTAGCAGTAGGTTTAACCAAAGACTTTGCTTTAGATAAACCTTACTCTCGTAGCGCAGAAACTGAAGCGGATGAAGTTGGATTAATGCTAATGGCTCGCTCAGGTTACAATCCTGAAGTTGCACCAGGTTTATGGCAAAAAATGGCAAAAGCCTCTGGTGGTTCTAAAGGTGCACTTGATGTGTTAGCTTCTACTCACCCGAGTGATGAGTCCCGTCAAGAAAACTTACAACGCTTATTACCTGAAGCGATGGAACTTTATAAAGCGGCAAAAAATAAAAATGGTTAAATAAAAACGGTTAAAAATTTGACCGCACTTTCATAAATAAAAAGCGAACATCATGTTCGCTTTTTTAATCTCTAAAAGAAAACCGCACTTGAAAAATCAAAGTGCGGTTTGTTTTTATCGTATTTTCAATTAATGTTGTTCGTTAATGTGACCTTCAATTGGTTTTACATTTTCATCAAACACTGGTAACGGTTTGTGTTCGCTTGCAATGTAAGAATAAATCACTGGCAACACGAACAAGGTAAACAATGTACCGATTGCCAAACCTGCCACGATAACGATACCAATACTGAAACGAGATACCGCACCCGCACCTGTTGCATAAAGCAACGGTACAAGACCTGCAATCATCGCTGCGGTTGTCATCAGAATTGGACGTAAACGTACTTTAGCCGCTTCGGTAATCGCTTCAACACGCGTTTTACCATGATTTAACTGCTCTTCTTTCGCTACTTCACACATTAAAATACCGTGTTTTGTGATAAGACCAACTAAGGTAATCAAACCAACCTGTGAGTAGATATTTAGCGTTGTCCCTGCAATACCAATAAATCCGAAAGCATTTAAGGCCAACAATGCACCACTCACAGCTAACGGAACAGAAATCATAATCACGATTGGATCGCGAATTGATTCAAACTGAATCGCCAACACTAAGAAAATAATTACTACCGCAAGTAAGAACGTTACAGCAAGTGCATTACCTTCTTGTACTAACTGACGCGCTTCACTTTTAAAGTCATAGTTATAACCCTGTGGTAAAGTATTTTTCGCATTGTCCTGTAACCATTGGATCGCATCACCAATTGAAGTACCTGGCATCGGTACAGCACTAATCACCGCAGAGTTTAACTGGCTGAAACGAGGCAATGTACTTGGTTGCGGTTCCAATGTAGCCGTTACCAAGCTGCTTAATGGAACAGAGGTACCATTTGCTGCGGTGATATAATACTTATTAAAACTTTCCGGCGATAAACGATTGTCACGTTTTACTTGGGAAATAATTTTATAAGCACGGCCGTCAATATCCACACGCTCAATGGTTGCGGCAGATAAGAAACTCCCTAACGTACGGCTGATTTGTTGCATCGTAATGCCGTAAGTCCCTGCTTTTTCACGATCAATCTTAATGCGCATTTGAGCGGTATCAAATTTAAGATCGAGATTGGTATAAACGAACTTACTGGATTTTTGCATATCCTCTAAGAATTTACCGGCTACATTTGCTAAATCGCCGTAATCTTGTGATGTGCTGATCACAAAACCAATCGGAGGTCCTTGCTCCCCTGTATCAATTTCTGGGAACGAGAAGCCTTGTACAGATACCTCAGGAATTGATTTCGCTTTCGCATTTAATTCATTTAAGATCTCAGTTTGGCTTTTTGAACGTTCTTTCCAGTCTTTTAACGTAATGACGTTTAAAGATTGGTTAGAAGTTGGTGCGCCTGAAATTGTCATAGCAAACTGCACTTCTGGCGTATTTTTTAAAATCTCTTGATAAGGTGCCATCGCATTTTGCACATAATCCACGTTTACGTTAGACGGTGCTGAACCAATCGCTAAAAATGCCCCTTTATCTTCTGCTGGTGTTAATTCACTCGAAAGCGATTTAAACAACACGGGTAAGGTTGCAAAGATAATCGCCGCAAACATCAACATACATTTACGGTTTACCATCACCAAATCAAGTACATACGCATAAGCTGCATTCACTTTACTAAGGGTATGCTCTACTCGTTGTTCCAATTTACTTGGAGCCTCATTGGATTTTAGCAATTTACTGGTCATCATTGGTGAAAGCGTTAATGCTACGATACCGGAAATAAATACTGCTCCAGCAAGGGTTAAAGCAAACTCTTTAAACAACGTACCCGTAATACCGCCCATTAACGCCATTGGAGAATATACCGCAATCAAGGCTATAGTCATGGAAATAACCGGAACGGCAATTTCACGCGTACCAATAATCGCCGCACGGAATGGTGTTTCACCTAACTTAATGTGGCGGTCTACGTTTTCCAATACCACAATCGCATCATCCACCACCAAACCAATGGCTAGAACCAATGCCAGCAAAGTCATCAAGTTAATAGAGAAATCAAATGATTGAAGCAACATGATTACCCCAATTAATGAAATCGGAATGGTGATAACCGGGATTAACATCGCACGGAATGAACCAATAAACATGGTAATCACCACCAACACGATCAGCGTTGCCTCAACAATCGTTTTGATTACTTCATTAATGGAGTTATTAATCGCAATTGTACGGTCATATAAGATGTCAGATTCAATAGCATCCGGCAGATTATTTTTAATACTGTCATATAGCGGACGCACTTTCGCCGCTACCGTTAATGGGTTTGCTGACGAAGTTGGATTAATCGCTAATACAACGGAATCTGCGCCATTGGCTACCGCACGTGAGCTATCGCTTGATTTATTTAACTCAATATCAGCGATATCGCGTAAACGTACTAACTTATCACCATTAGACGTCACAATTAAGTTGCTTAATTCTTCAACCGATTTTGTCGTAGTTTCTACTTTGTTTTTATAGGTCACAAAATAGCCATTATCATTACCTGCTGCTGTTTGAACGTTATTCGCCGATAATGCTGACATCACCTGTGTTGCCGAAAGGTTTTGAGCCGCCATTTTTTCAGGATCTAACCAAATACGCAGTGCATACTCAGATGCACCAAAAACATCAACACTCGCGACCCCTTCAACAGTAAAGAACTGAGGTTTGACTACGCGTTGAATATAGTCAGTCACTTGGCTTGCATCAAGTTTGTTAGAACGGAAACTAATATACATAATCCCCGAACCACCGGTTGATGAAGAAATCGTTGGATCTTCAATACCACTTGGTAATTCAGAACGAACTGAGTTAACTTTAGCTAAAACATCTGCCAAGGCCGCATTCGGATCCGTATTTAATTTCATTTTTACGGTGACAGTTGACGTACTTGGGCTAGAGCTTGAAGACATATAGTCCACATTATCTGCTTGCGCTACCGCCTCTTCAATTTTGGAAGTAACAAACGCTTGAATTAAGTTCGCATCCGCCCCTGGATATGCAGTGGTCACCGTAATCACCGTCGTAGTCATTTTCGGATATTCGCGCACAGCCAATTTCGAGATCGCTTGTAAACCTAAAATAATGATTAACAAGCTAATCGAAACCGCCAAAACAGGGCGACGAATAAATATATCGGTAAATCTCATTCGCTTTTCCTAATTAAAGATTCGTTTTATTTGCAGGTTGTTCTGTACCCACGCCCGCTTTATCTGCAACAGAAACTAATGCACCATTACTTAAGTTTTGCTGACCACCGGTCACAATTTTATCGCCAACTTTGACTTCATCGCCTTTTAATTGTGCATAAATACCTTGACGATCTTTCGTAAATACAGTGATTGATTTTGCACGGTACATATTCGCCGCTTTTTCTGCGCCGCCTAATTTCTCAATATCTTCATCGGAAAGTGCGGTCAAAATATAAAGCGATTCGCCATACATGTTGTAGCTCACCGCTACTTGCGGCACGACGATTTGGTTATGTTCAGTTGGTAACGCGACATTTAATCGAGTAAACATACCGGATAATAATTTTGCACCATCTTCTGGCTCAAATGTTGCTTGAACATCAACTAAACCCGTTGAAGAATTAATTGCTGGCTCAATTGCAGTCACCTTAGCAGCAAATGTTTCACCTTTACGCGCATCTGCCGTAGCTGTTACTTTTTGACCAATATGCAATTTATCTAATAGATTTTGCGCAATGGCAAAATCTACTTTCATGGAAGAACGATCTTCCACACGCACAATTTCAGTACCGTTTGAAACATACTGACCAACATTCACTTTCACGATACCAGCTTTACCATCAAATGGCGCGACGATTTGGCGACGCTCAATGGTTGCTTTTAATGACTCAATATTTGCCGCTTGTGCTTCATAAGCTGATTTTGCGTTATCTAATTCTTGACGAGAAACGGCACCGCTGCCTGCAAGGTTTGCATAACGTTGATAAGTTTGACGTAATGACACCACTTGAGCTTGAGCCGCTTGTAAGCTTGCACGCTCAACGGAACTATCTAACTCAACTAACAAATCACCCTTTTTCACGCTTTGGCCATTTTGCACGAGCACTTTAGACACCGTTCCTGCACTTTGAGCGCTTAACATTGCCCCTTGATTCGGACGAACAAGACCTGTCGTTTCAATGATTGGCGTCCATTCTGAAGCCTTAACTGTCATTGCAGTCACAGGAGAGGCTGTTTCTGGTTTATTTGCTAAGAAATCAGCAATGCCTTTTGCCTTCATTTGATTAAGGAAAATCATTGCTGCAAAAATTAACACAAATACGCCTAA
>CAKVVS010000095.1:0-5662 GCA_934834395.1 Parahaemophilus parainfluenzae
TGATAAACATACACTTTCTATGACGAAAGAAGAATTGGCAAAACATCCTGATTTAATCGTACGTGGATTGATTCCTGCAGTGTTGCAAAATAACGGCGAAGCCGTTCAACTATTATTGCCGTTGTATCAAAATTTGTCTAAACAAGATCCATTTTTACTTGAATGGGCGAATGCGATTAATGCTCGCGAAGAAAGGCGTTTTTCGGAGGCGGTAACTCGTTATCGTACGCTATTTTCTCAAGATTCGAACATTCTACCGTTACGTTATCAGTTAGCACAAGCTCTCTTTTTAAACAATGATAATGAGGCTGCTAAAGATCAATTCCAAAAACTGAGAGCTGAACAAGTTTCACCCGAGTCTATCGTCATGATCGATCAATATCTTTCAGCACTTAACAGCCGAGAGCAGTGGAAGTTTCGAGGTGGTTTGAGTTTCTTGAATGAAAGTAATATTAACAATGCGCCAAAAGCTGGCACTCGCATTGGAAATTGGAATGCCTGGGAACGTGAAAGTGCAACAGGTTTTTCTTATTTTGCAGAAGCAGAGAAAAAATGGTCATTATCCCATAATTATTTCGCTCAATTTTCTATTGAGGGAAGAGGAAAATATTACTGGGATAATAAAAAATATAATGAATTTAATGGTAGAGTCGGTGCTGGAGTAGGTTATCAAACAGCACATTTTGAGATTTCATTGATGCCATTTACAGAAAGACGATGGTATGCTGGTGGCGCATCAGGTAACGAGTCAATGAAACAGTATTCGAAAAATTCAGGTGCTCGTTTAGATTTAACTTATTGGTTGAGTGAAAAGTGGCAAATTTCAACCGCACTTGAGTATGGTGAACAGCGTTATAACACTCGTAAACATTTGAATGGGAATAACTATCTTTGGTCGAATACGTTATCTTATTTTCCTAAGAGTGGTCAATTTTGGTTTGTAGGCGCTGATTATAATCGTGAAAATACACGAGACGAAGACAATGCTTATCAACGTAAAAATCTGCGTTTAGGTTGGGGGCAAGAGTGGGGCTGGGGTATTTCAACTCGAGTTTCCCTTGCCTATGCGCATAGAACTTACAAAGGTGCTGATTTATTTAATATTCGTCAAAAAAATAATGAATATCAATCAGCAGTAACATTATGGCATCGTGATCTTTACTTTTGGGGAATCACGCCTAAAATTACATGGTCTTATCAACGAGTTTCAAGTAATCATCCATTTTATAGTTATGATAAAAATCGTATTTTTCTAGAAATGGGCACAACTTTCTAACCAAAAGGAGTTAATAATGAATTTATCACAACGATATAAACAAGCTACCAAGGAGGCGCGCTGGGCATTAGGGTTAGCCATTCTTTACGTGATTGGGTGGTGTGTTTGTGCTTATCTACCAAAAAACTCGTCTGGGCCGATAGGGTTTCCGTTGTGGTTTGAATTATCCTGCATTTATTTACCCATTTTGTTTGTAGTCATTGGGTATTGGATTGTCAAAATTGTCTTTTTAGATATTCCACTAGACGTTGAGTCAAAGGAGAATAAATAATGAATTTAGGTATTATTCTCCCCTTAGTTATCTACTTAGTTTTCATCTTTGGCGCGGCATTATTTGCTTATGTTAAACGCAGTAAAGGTGATTTCCTTACGGAGTATTATGTGGGAAATCGCTCCATGACTGGTTTTGTCCTTGCGATGACAACGGCTTCCACTTATGCCAGTGCCAGTTCTTTTGTTGGTGGACCAGGGGCTGCTTATAAATATGGGCTAGGCTGGGTATTGCTCGCCATGATCCAAGTACCGGCTGTTTGGTTAGCCTTAGGTGCATTGGGCAAAAAGTTTGCATTACTTTCTCGCGAAACTAATGCGCTTACCATTAATGATTTATTTCTCTATCGTTATAAAAATAAATATCTCGTATGGATTTCCAGTCTAGCATTGTTGCTTGCCTTTTTTGCTGCCATGGTTGTGCAATTTATTGGTGGCGCAAGATTGCTCGAAACCACGATAGGGATTCCTTATACTCATGCGTTACTTATTTTTGCCTTAACAGTTGGCATTTATACATTTATTGGTGGTTTCCGAGCGGTCGTATTAACCGATACGATTCAAGGTACGGTAATGATTTTAGGGACAATCGTGCTGTTAGTCGGGGTTGTTTACCATCTCGGAGGTGTAGAAAGTGCGGTCAATAAATTAACTGAAATTGATCCGAGTTTAGTAAGCCCTTACGGTCCGAATGAGATGCTTGATTTTCAATTTATGGCCTCATTTTGGATTTTAGTTTGTTTTGGTGTGGTTGGTTTACCGCATACAGCAGTCCGCTGTATGGCTTTCAAAGATAGTAAAGCCTTACATCGAGGCATGCTTATTGGCACGATTGTCCTTTCAGTCATTATGTTTGGTATGCACTTGGCGGGGGCTTTAGGTCGTGCGGTTGTACCTGATTTAACGGTATCAGATAAAGTCATTCCAACCTTAATGTTGGAAGTGCTTCCGCCAATTGTTGCAGGAATTTTCTTAGCAGCGCCAATGTCTGCGATTATGTCCACAGTCGATGCGCAACTGATCCAATCCTCTTCAATCTTTGTGAAAGACTTATATCTAGCAAGTAAACCAGAAGCAGCGAAGAATGAAAAACGAATTAGCCGTATTTCATCAGTCATCACGCTGATTTTATCGGCATTACTAATTCTCGCAGCACTCAATCCACCTGATATGATTATTTGGTTGAATTTGTTTGCTTTTGGGGGATTAGAAGCCGCATTCCTTTGGGTAATCGTATTAGGCATTTATTGGGATAAAGCAAATGCTGCCGGTGCAATAAGCTCTATGGTGGTGGGATTGAGTAGTTTTGTGTTATTGACTCAATTTGGTATTAAATTATTTGGTTTTAATGCCATTGTACCCGCACTTGTATTTGGTTTGATTGCTTTCATTTTAGGTAACCAATTCGGCGCCAAAAAAGAGTAAAAATGGACCGCACTTTATGATTTACCAAATTCTAGCATTGTTTATTTGGAGTAGTGCCTTTGTTGCCGCTAAATACACCTTCACAATGATGGATACTATTTTAATGATCCAAGCCCGTTTATTCATGGCAGCGATTATTGTGATGCCACTCTTTTTTCGTCGTTGGAAAGGTGTCTCAAAACCGATGCGAAAACAGCTTTGGTGGTTAGGTTTTTTTAATTATACTGCCACCTTTTTGCTGCAATTTATTGGCTTAAAATATACGAGCGCGGCGAGCGCAACGACCATGATTGGATTAGAGCCGTTATGTGTGATTTTTATAGGGCATTTTTTCTTTCAAGATCGTGCTAAATGGTATCATTGGGTGTGTGGCGCTTTTGCTTTTTTAGGCGTGGCTATTTTAATTTTAGGTGGTCAAGGCAATGAAGGCTCAAGTGAAATTAGTTTATTGGGTTGCTCCTTAGTAGTGGCGGCAAGTATTGTGTTTGCTTGTTGTTTACGTTGGACGAAAAAAGTGGTGGCAACGGTTTCAGCACAAGCTTATACATCCATTTCAATTGTGTTGGCAACTATCACCATGCTGCCATTTACTTTATTGATGACTGAAAACTGGGATATCCATTTTAACTGGCTTGGTTTCTTCGGTTTGATTTACCTTGGTGTAGCGTGCAGTTGGTTTGCCTTTTGGTTATGGAATAAAGGCTTAAATTCAGTGGATGCAAAAATCTCGGGAATTTTGACCGCACTTGAGCCGATTTTCGGTGTCTTTTTGGCAGTATTACTGCTCAATGAGGACGTTTCACTCGTTTCAGCGCTTGGGATTATCATTATTGTGGTTTCAGCTCTAGGCGTAAGTTTATTACCGAGATGGTTACATAAAGAAATTAATTAAAAGGAAAAAAAGATGGCGTGGATTCAAATTCGCTTAAATAGTACAAATGAAAAAGCTGAGAAAATTAGCGACTTTTTAGAAGAAATTGGCTCAGTTTCGGTGACATTTATGGATAGTCAAGATACGCCGATTTTTGAGCCCCTTCCGGGCGAAACACGTTTGTGGGGAAACACCGATGTGATCGCATTGTTTGATGCAGAAACAGATATGAGTGAAATTGTGAGTCTGCTTAAACAAGCGCATCATTTAGATGAAAATACCGCTTACAAAATTGAACAAATCGAGGATAAAGACTGGGAACGTGAATGGATGGATAACTTCCACCCAATGCAATTTGGTCAACGTTTATGGATTTGCCCAAGTTGGCGTGAAGTGCCGGATAAAAATGCGGTGAATGTGATGCTTGATCCTGGTTTAGCGTTTGGGACAGGTACACACCCAACAACTGCACTTTGTTTAGAGTGGTTAGATGGTTTAGATTTAACTGGTAAAACCGTCATTGATTTTGGCTGTGGCTCAGGGATTCTTGCCATTGCTGCCCTTAAATTAGGCGCGAAAAATGCGATTGGTATTGATATCGATCCACAAGCGATTCTCGCCAGTCGTAATAATGCGGAACAGAATGGGGTGGCAGATCGTCTTCAGCTTTTCTTATCCGATGATAAACCCGCTGATTTGAAAGCAGATGTCGTTGTGGCGAATATTCTTGCAGGTCCATTAAAAGAACTTTACCCGATTATTTCTCAATTAGTGAAAGAGGGTGGGGATCTTGGATTATCCGGCATTTTAGAAACGCAAGCACAATCGGTATGCGATGCTTATACACAATCCTTTGATTTAGATCCTGTTGCGGTGAAAGAGGAATGGTGCCGAATTACAGGTAAATTAAAATCGGTTTAATTTCTTTTTGTCAATTAAAAAAAGTGCATTTTTTGAACAAATTTCACTTTGCAAAAAAAAGAAAAATGCGTAATATAGCACCCCTTGTCGGTTGCTACTGTAGCCTGACTTATTGGAGATAATACTTGTAATTGGGGATAACATAAAATGCGAATTGGTTCTTATGAATTAAAAAATCGTATTTTATTGGCACCCATGGCAGGTATTACGGATCAACCTTTTCGACGTTTATGTGCCCATTACGGTGCGGGATTAACGTTTTCAGAGATGATGTCCACTAATCCACAAGTTTGGCATACAGAGAAATCGAAACTTCGTTTAGCACATAGTGAAGAGTTAGGATTAAATGCGGTGCAAATCGCAGGTTCTGATCCTTTAGAAATGGCCCAAGCTGCAGCAATTAATGTAGCCTATGGTGCTGAAATTATCGACATCAATATGGGTTGTCCCGCAAAGAAAGTAAATCGAAAATTAGCGGGCTCTGCACTGCTTCAATTTCCTGATTTAGTGGAAAAAATTTTAAAAGAAGTGGTGAATGCCGTTGATGTGCCAGTGACGTTAAAAATTCGTACAGGTTGGGATAAAGCAAATCGAAACTGTGTGCAAATCGGCAAAATTGCAGAACAATCTGGTATTCAAGCTTTAACCATTCATGGGCGGACGAAAGAATGCTTATTTGAGGGTGAAGCGGAATACGACAATATTCGAGCAGTGAAACAATCAATTTCAATTCCAGTTATTGCGAATGGTGATATTGATTCTGCCTCGAAAGCGAAAAAGGTACTTGAGTACACAGGTGCCGATGCAATAATGATCGGTCGTACCGCACTAGGCAATCCATGGCTTTTTCAAGCCGTCGAGGCCTTAGTGGAACATGATTCGATAATTCAAACTCCAAG
>CAKVVS010000096.1:0-5649 GCA_934834395.1 Parahaemophilus parainfluenzae
TTGGTTCATCTGCAATGAGCAATCTCGGTTTACATGCAATCGCCATAGCAATCATAACGCGTTGGCTCATCCCGCCAGAAAGCTGATGAGGATAAACATCAATACGTGATTCAGGATCAGGAATACCGACTAAACGTAATAGCTCTAAGGTGCGTTCACGGCGCTCTTTTTTGCTGCCACCCTGATGTGCTTTAATAGCTTCCATAATCTGGAAACCCACCGTATAAGCTGGGTTTAAGCTTGTCATCGGATCTTGGAAGATCATGGCAATATCTGCGCCAACTAATTCCCGCTTTTCTTTTGGTGGTAAGCTTAAGAGATCTTTTCCTTCAAATTCTAAGCCTTTCGCTGAAACACGCCCTGGAAAATCAATTAAGCCCATCACAGCAAGGGAACTTACTGATTTCCCTGAACCTGACTCGCCAACAATACCTAACACTTCGCCTTGATTGATTTGGTAGCTAATGCGATCCACCGCTTTAAAAGGTGCTTTTTCATCACCAAAGTGAACAGAAAGCTCTTTTACATCTAATAATGCCATTCTGCCCCCTATTGTTTTAATTTTGGATCGAGCGCATCACGCAACCCGTCGCCCATTAAGTTAAATGCTAAAACAAGCGATAAAATTACTAAACCTGGAATGGTAACCAACCAATTTGCAGCCTGCATAAAGCTACGTGATTCAGATAACATAGTACCCAATTCTGGTGTTGGTGGTTTTGCGCCGATACCTAAGAAACCTAAAGTCGCTAATTCTAAAATCGCATTAGAAATCCCCATCGTCATTTGTACGATAAGCGGTGCAAGGCAATTCGGTAAAATCACAATAAACATTAAACGTAATACGCTTGCTCCCGCCACTCGTGAAGAAGTGACATAATCTCTGTTTTTCTCATTCAATACCGCCGCACGTGTTAAACGTACATAACTTGGAATGGATACCACGGCAATCGCCAACGTCGCATTCGTTAAAGAGGGCTCTAAAATTGATACCACCACAATGGTTAAAAGCAAGTTTGGGATAGCCAACATGATGTCAATGAAACGAACAATTAATGTATCTAATGCTCCACCATAATAGCCAGCGAGCAAACCAAGACTCGTTCCTAAAATGCAAGATAAAATGACAATAATAAAACCTGCAAAAACAGAAATGCGCGTACCATAAATAATGCGAGAAAGAATATCTCGACCAATGTCATCCGTACCCAGTAAATAAGCTGAATTGCCGCCTTCATACCAAGCTGGCGGTAACAATAAAGCTGAACGATTTTGTTCGATAGGATCAAAAGGTGCAATCCAAGGCGCAAAAACACTGATTAATGCTACGACAAGAATAAAAGTGAGCCCAATCACCGCCCCTTTATTTTGTTTGAAATAAAACCAAAACTCCTGCAACGGTGTGCGAGGCGCAATCGTTTCAATAGATAAAGTTTGTTCCGTCATTAATAAGGCTCCTTATTGATGGCGAATACGTGGGTTTACCACGCCATAAAGTAAATCGATCGTCAAATTCACTACAATAATAATTGTAGCAATAATCAACACGGCGCCTTGTAAGACGGGATAATCACGATTAGAAATCGCATCAATAATCCATTTACCAATACCCGGCCATGAGAAAATTGTTTCGGTTAAAACAGCACCGGATAATAACTGTCCTACAATCAATCCCACCACGGTCACAACAGGGATCAGTGCATTACGTAGCGCATGAACAATCACAATTCGGGTATAACTTAAGCCTTTGGCTTTTGCTGTACGAATATAATCTTCACCTAACACTTCCAACATCGAAGAACGTGTCATTCGGGTAATCACCGCAAGTGGAATGGTACCTAGCACAATAGACGGTAGAATCAATGACTTAATGGCATTTCCAAAGGCACCTGGCACGCCTGAAAGCCAAGTATCGATTAACATAAAACCGGTTGGTGTATCGATCCAGAAACTATCTTCTAAACGTCCCCCTTGTGGTAAATTTAACCAAGGTGAAACATATAAGATCAAAATTAATCCCCACCAGAAAATTGGCATGGAATAACCCGTTAATGACATGGCTGTCACGGTATGAGAAATCCAGCTATCTTTCTTGACGGCAGCAATCGTTCCTAGCGTAATGCCAGCAATTAATGACCAAAATAGTGCAAAGAAAGCCAATTCAAACGTGGCAGGGAAAAGTGTGAAAAACTCCCTCAGAACAGGTTGTTGAGTACGGAATGATTCACCAAAATCGCCTTGTATTACATTACCAATATAATTGAAATATTGCTGATACAACGGTAAATCGAGACCAAGTTGTTTCATCATTTGTTGATGAACTTCTGGCGTTAAACCTCGCTCTCCCATCATAATTTCCACAGGATCGCCTGGAATAAAATGAATGAGCGCAAAAGTCACAAAAGTAATGGCGATAAAGGTAGGAATCACCATTAAAATACGTTTTAAAATAAATTTAAACATCTACTTCCCACATGATAAAAGTGCAGTCATTTCTTCGAATGCTTTCGCACTTGGCACCTTGAGCATAAACATCAATATTCATACCCGTTGCAATAAAATCCTCCCGATTCTACCGCACTTTTTCTAATTTTGCCAAATGCGCAATCAGCCACTTAATGCCTTGAGCTTGGAAAGCAATTTGTAAACGGGTGTTATTATCTGAGCCTTCAACGTTTATCACTGTGCCAAAACCAAACTTTTCATGTTTCACTTTTTGCCCCATTTTCCATTCATTTTCTGGCAAACTCGTGCTTAAACTCCCTACTTTCGCTTGGTTTAATGCTCGGGTTACTGTTCCACGCAAACGGATTTCTTGAATGCATTCTGATGGTAATTCTGTAATAAAACGTGAAGGCAAATGTCGTTCTTCTTTCGTATAAACACGACGGCTTTCTGCATAACAAATCGTCAGTTTTTGCTTAGCTCGAGTAATGCCCACATAAGCAAGACGGCGTTCTTCCTCCAAACGACCTGGCTCTTCAAATGAACGGAAACTTGGGAATACACCCTCTTCTACCCCCACCATAAATACGCGCGGGAACTCCAAGCCTTTTGCAGAGTGTAAGGTCATCATTTCCACACAAGATTGATGCGGCGAAGCCTGCTCTTCTCCCGCTTCTAAAGAAGCATGAGTTAAAAAGGCGGTAAGATCGGTCATATCCTCTGCTTCATCAGGTTTGATAAATTCTCGGGTTGCCGTCACCAATTCTTCTAAGTTTTCAATACGTACTTCACCTTTCTCGCCTTTTTCCTGTTTATACATATCGTATAAGCCAGAATGTTTAATCACGAAATCAGTTTGTGCAAACAGTGGCATTTCGGCTGTATCCACCTGTAAAGAATTAATCAACTCTTGGAAACGCAGTAATGCAGTTGAAGCTCGCCCCATTAGCATATTTTCTTGTGTGGCCACTTGCACTGCTTGCCATAAGGTTATTTGACGTTCACGGGTTAAATTTCGTAACACATCTAAAGTACGATCACCAATACCACGCGTAGGCGTATTAATCACACGTTCAAACGCGGCATCATCTTGACGATTATTAATTAAGCGTAAATACGCCAATGCATCTTTAATTTCTTGGCGTTCGAAGAATCGCATCCCGCCATAAATCCGATAAGGAATTTGGCAACGAATCAAGGCTTCTTCAATAACACGAGATTGGCTATTACTACGATATAAAACAGCACAATCATCTAATTTCCCACCGTCATCTACCCAATTTTGGATTTGAGACGCCACAAATTTTGCCTCATCTAATTCATTAAATGCTGCATAAATACCTACTGGCTCCCCCATTTCACCGTCGGTCCATAAATTCTTACCGAGACGATCACTATTATTCGAAATAAGTTGGTTGGCACTTTTCAGGATATTGCCGGTAGAACGATAATTTTGCTCCAAACGAATAGTTTCAGCGTTGAAATCTTTTAGGAATTTTTGAATATTTTCGACTTGCGCACCACGCCATCCATAAATGGATTGGTCATCATCGCCCACTATCATCACTTTGCCCGTATTGCCGGCAAGAATTTTGATCCAGGCATATTGAATTTTATTGGTATCTTGGAACTCATCCACCAAAATATGCTGAAAACGTTGCTGATAACGTTGCAAAATCACCGGCTTTTTAGCAAATAATTCATACGCACGAATTAACAATTCAGCAAAATCCACTAAGCCCGCACGATCACAAGTATCTTGATAAATTTGATAAATCTTAATCCACTCTTTTTCCTGGCGATCTCCAAAATCATTAATATCTTGCGGTCTTAAACCTTCATCTTTTTTATTATTGATATACCAGCACGCTTGTTTCGGTGGAAATGCTTTATCATCATAATTGTGCAATTTCATCAAGCGTTTCACTAAACGAAGTTGGTCTTCAGAATCCAAAATCTGGAAATCTTGTGGCAAGTTCACATCTAAATGGTGAGCGCGTAATAATCGATGGGCAATGCTATGGAATGTCCCAATCCACATGCCAAATAAATTAGGTTGAGCATGTTTAGATAAAGTATCTTGAATACGATGACGCATTTCAGCGGCGGCTTTATTGGTGAAGGTTACTGCCATGATGCTGCCTTCAGAAATATTTTCTACAGCAATCAGCCACGCAATACGATGAGTCAATACGCGAGTTTTACCACTTCCTGCCCCTGCAAGTACCAGGTAATTGCCAAGCGGCGCGGCCACTGCTTCACGTTGTTTATCATTTAAGCCATCAAGTAATTCTGAAATATCCATTGCTCTTATTTTAATCTGGTTAAATTTACAGGGATTATAGTGGGAATTATATTTTTAAACAACCTGATATTTACAAATTTACTCCGCCCCTTTATATTAGCAATATCAAATAATTACTAAACATTGACGAAGTTAAAGGAGACACAATGTCAATTAAAACAACGCTAAAATTAACCGCACTTTCAGCCCTAACCGCCCTCGCGTACACTTCTCACGCACAGGCTGAAGGTAAACTCACTGTCTATTGCAGCGTACAAAACGTTGTATGCGAAAAAGTCACTCAAGCCTTTAGTAAAAAATACAATGTAGATGCACAATTTGTACGTAATAGTACAGGCGTCGTATTAGGCAAAATTAAAGCTGAAAAAGAAAACCCACAAGCTGATTTCTGGTTTGGTGGCACCATTGAACCACATCTTCAAGCGGCTGAATTAGGCTTACTTGAATCCTATCGTTCCCCATTACAAAAAGACATCATGCCACAATTTAAATCTTTAATGGATCAACGCGGTAATTTCACTTCTGTTATTTACTTAATGGAACTTGGCATTGGGGTAAATACTAAAAAATTAAAAGAACTAAATATTCCTGCACCAAAATGTTATGCGGATCTGATAAAACCCGAATATCAAGGGCAAATTCAATATCCGGATCCACGCGTTTCAGGTACGGGGTATTCACTTATCAGTACTTTTTCCACATTATGGGGAGAAGAAAAAGCCTTTGACTATCTGAAGAAACTAGAACCAAATCTCATGCAACATACCAAAACAGGCCTTGCGAGCAACTATTTGGCTAACGGTACTGTAGCGATTGATTTAGGTTTTATGTTGGTTTATCCGCGTGAGAAGAAAAATGGTGCGCCAGTTGAAGGTATTTTACCATGCGAAGGCGTAGGC
>CAKVVS010000097.1:0-5642 GCA_934834395.1 Parahaemophilus parainfluenzae
GTCCCGAGTTGTTAGAGCAGGCTGTTGTCAAAACAGCCAAACCTACAATAATCAAAATCTTCTTTAACATAGCTTTTAAATAATAAAAAAATATAAAAACAAAACTGGTCGGATTTTATCAAAAAGTCATTATGCCCGCCAGTTTTTATTGAATTTTTATGCAATTTTGTGAGTGAGATCTCAAAAAAATAAGGGCTACTCAATGAGCAGCCCTTAAAAGGATTAAAATTGATTATTTTTTCTTCGCTTTTGCATTTGGAAGATCGGTAATTGAACCTTCAAATACTTCAGCCGCAAGCCCCACAGATTCATGAAGTGTTGGGTGAGCATGAATCGTTAATGCGATATCTTCTGCATCACAACCCATTTCAATCGCAAGACCGATTTCACCTAATAATTCACCACCGTTAGCCCCCACGATAGCCCCACCAAGTATACGATGAGTATCTTTATCAAAGATTAATTTGGTCATACCTTCTGCACATTCAGATGCAATCGCACGGCCAGAAGCTGCCCAAGGGAATTTAGCGACTTCGTAGTTTAAACCTTCTTGTTTACATTCTTTCTCAGTTTTACCTACCCAAGCTACTTCTGGTTCAGTATAAGCAATAGAGGGAATGACTTTTGGATCGAAGTAATGTTTTTGTCCTGCAATCACTTCTGCCGCTACGTGACCTTCGTGGACACCTTTGTGAGCTAACATTGGTTGACCAACAATATCACCGATTGCAAAGATATGAGGCACATTAGTACGCATTTGCTTATCAACATGAATGAAACCACGCTCATCCACTTCAACGCCAGCTTTACCTGCATCGATCAATTTACCGTTTGGTGTACGACCGATTGCCACTAACACTGCATCATAACGTTTAGTGTCATTGCATGCTTTACCTTCCATTGAAACATAGATACCATCGTCTTTTGCTTCAACTGCAGTCACTTTAGTTTCAAGCATTAACTTGAATTTTTTCTCAACTTGTTTGGTATAAATACCTACCACATCTTTATCTGCCGCAGGAATTACTTGGTCAAACATTTCAACCACTTCAACTTCAGAACCTAATGCATCATATACGGTACCCATCTCTAAACCGATGATACCACCGCCCATGATTAACAGTTTTTTCGGAACTTCTTTTAATTTAAGTGCATCCGTTGAATCCCACACGCGTGGATCTTCATGTGGAATAAATGGTAATTGAATTGGACGAGAACCTGCTGCAATAATTGCATTATCGAATTTAATTGTAGTTGGTTTACCATCACGATCACGAGCCACTAATGTATGTGGATCGGTAAACGCCGCTAAACCTTCAACAACGGTCACTTTACGTTGTTTAGCCATGCCTGCCAGACCACCGGTTAATTTTGCCACAACCGCTTCTTTACCGGCACGCACTTCATCTAAATCAATGCGAGGCTCTGCGAAATACACACCATTTTTGCTTGCGTGTTTCGCTTCTTCAATTACTTTCGCTACGTGAAGTAATGCTTTAGAAGGGATACAACCTACGTTTAAACATACCCCACCTAATGTTGAATAACGTTCAACAAGTACTGTTTCTAAACCTAAGTCCGCACAACGGAATGCCGCTGAATAACCTGCAGGACCAGCACCAAGTACCACAACTTGGGTTTTAATTTCTTTACTCATTTTTACCTCGTAAAAACGTTCAAATTTTTGAACCGCACTTTGCGATCCTTTCTGTAAGATGTGAGCCTAATCACTCACATCTTACCGCGTTAATTACATCACTAAGCGACGTAAGTCAGCTAATACGCCATTGATATAGCTTAAGAAACGAGCACCATCAGCACCATCGATCACACGGTGGTCGAAAGATAATGATAATGGAAGCATTAAGCGTGGCTCAAATTCTTTACCATTCCAAACCGGTTGCATTTCTGATTTAGACACACCTAAAATTGCCACTTCAGGTGCATTTACGATTGGTGTAAAGTGAGTTGTACCAATACCGCCTAAGCTTGAAATAGTGAAACAACCACCTTGCATATCAGAACCTGAAAGTTTACCGTCACGTGCTTTTTTGGAGACTTCCATTAATTCACGAGAGAGTTCGATAATACCTTTTTTGTTCACGTTTTTAAATACAGGTACAACGAGACCGTTTGGTGTATCTACCGCTACGCCAATGTTGATGTATTTTTTAAGTGTTAATTTTTGTCCGTCTTCAGAGATAGAGCTATTGAAACGTGGGAACGCTTCTAATGCTTTCGCTACCGCTTTCATAATGAACACAACAGGTGTAATTTTCACATCCAATTTTTGTTTTTCAACAATCTTGTTCTGTTCTTTACGGAATGCTTCTAAATCTGTGATATCTGTGCGATCGAAGTGAGTAACATGTGGAATCATTACCCAGTTACGATGTAAGTTCGCACCAGTGATTTTGTTGATACGGTTTAATTCAACTTCTTCTACTTCACCAAATTTGCTGAAGTCAACTTTCGGCCATGGTAATAAGCCTAAGCCTGCACCATTTGCCACACCATTACCCGCTGCTGCAGAAGATACAGCACCTGTTTCAAACGCTTTAACAGCGGTTTTCACGTAAGCTTGGATATCTTCTTTCACAACACGACCTTTACGCCCCGTACCTTTTACGCGATCAAGGTTAATACCGTATTCACGCGCTAAACGACGAATCACCGGTGTTGCGTGTGCATAACCTGCACTTGCTACAACTTGTTCTTGGCTTAAACCAGATACAGTACCTGATTGTGCTGTCGGCGCTGCTGCAGGTGCTGCTTGAGGTGCTGGAGCTGCCGCTGCTGGAGCTGCTGCAGGCGCAGGTGCTGCACCTGCCACTTCAAATTTCATAATTAATGAACCAGTTGAAACTTTATCACCTGATTTCACTAAAATTTCTTTTACCACACCCGCAAACGGAGCTGGCACTTCCATTGAGGCTTTATCGCCTTCAACGGTGATTAAAGATTGCTCTTCAGAAACGCTGTCGCCAACTGCAACCATGATTTCAGTTACGTTAACTTCATCACCACCAATATCAGGTACGTTCACTTCTTTAATGGCTGAAGCTGTTGGTGCAGGTGCTGCAGCCTGTTGAACTGGCGCTGCGGCTGGTGCGGCACCTGCCACTTCAAATTTCATGATTAATTTGCCTGTAACAACTTTATCGCCCACGTTGATTAAAATTTCTTTAACTACGCCAGCAACTGGAGCAGGAACTTCCATTGACGCTTTATCACCTTCAACATTGATGATTGATTGGTCAACTTCAACGCTATCGCCTACTTTCACCATAATATCAGTCACGTTTACTTCGTCTGAACCGATATCTGGCACATTGACTTCAACTACACTTGCAGCTGCTGGTGCGGCTGCCGGTGCAGGTGCTGCTGCGGCTGGAGCAGGCGCTGCCGCATCCGCTGACTCTAATACAAGCATTGGTGTGCCAGTTGTGACTTTATCACCCACTTTTACTAATACTTCTTTTACCACACCGGCTTCTGGTGCAGGGACTTCCATTGAAGCTTTATCACCTTCAACATTGATAATACTTTGATCAGCGGTAATGGTATCACCTACTTTCACCATCACTTCTGTTACGGTAACTTCATCACTACCGATATCAGGAATTTGAATTTGTTTTGACATGTTATCTTACCTTTAAAAAACGCAGTTAAAATCAACCGCACTTTATTTGTAGATGCTCCTGTGCGTTTTAGCGCACAGGATATTGTTTATTAAGCGTAAAGCGGATTTAAAATTTCAGTTTTTAAACCAAATTTCGCGATAGCATCAGCCACCACTTTCGCATCAAATTTGCCTTGTTTTGCAAGCTCATGTAATGCAGCAACCACAACATAACGCGCATCCACTTCGAAGTGTTCACGTAAGTTTTCACGGCTGTCTGAACGACCGAAACCATCAGTACCTAATACGTGATAGCTTTGTGCAGGAATAAATGCTCGAACTTGTTCTGCGAACAATTTCATGTAGTCAGTTGCCGCAACAGCCGGTGCATCATTCATGACTTGTGCAATGTAAGGTACGCGTGGTGTTTCTGTTGGGTGTAACATATTCCAACGTACTGCATCCGCACCTTCACGAGCCACTTCAGTGAATGAAGGCACGCTATATACATCTGAGCTTACACCATATTCATTTGCAAGGATTTGTGCCGCTTCACGAACGTGACGGAAGATCGCACCAGAACCTAATAATTGAACATGACCTTTGTTGCCTTTCGCTTCAACGGTTTCAAATTTATAAAGACCTTTACGAATGCCTTCTTCAGCACCTTTTGGCATTGCTGGTTGTTCGTAAGTTTCGTTTAATGTGGTGATGTAGTAGAACACATCTTCTTGTTTTTCACCATACATACGGTTGATACCGTCTTGTAGGATAACTGCCACTTCATAAACGTAAGCTGGGTCATAAGATACACAGTTAGGAATAACAAGAGATTGAATATGGCTGTGACCATCTTCGTGTTGTAAACCTTCACCATTTAATGTTGTACGGCCAGAAGTACCACCGATCATGAAACCACGTGCTAATTGGTCACCTGCTGCCCACATTAAGTCACCCACACGTTGGAAACCAAACATTGAGTAGTAGATGAAGAATGGAATCATCGGAAGGTTATTTACAGAGTATGAGTTCGCTGCTGCTAACCAAGAGGATGCTGCACCTAATTCATTGATACCTTCTTGTAATACTTGACCATCTTTCGCTTCACGGTAGTAAGCCACTAAGTCACGGTCAGAAGGCACATAGTTTTGACCATGTGGGTTGTAAATACCGATTTGACGGAATAAACCTTCCATACCGAAAGTACGCGCTTCGTCAGCGATAATTGGCACAATTTGTTGACCAATGTTCTTGTCTTTCAATAAGGTATTCAAGAAACGCACGAATGCCATTGTAGTTGAAATTGGACGAGCTTGTTCTTCCAATAATGGCGCAAACTCTTCTAATGCAGGCACTTTAAATTCAGTGGTGAATTTCGGTAAACGTTTTGGTAAATAACCGTTTAACGCTTTACGTCTGCCGTGAAGATAATTGTACTCTTCCGAACCTTCTGGGAAGGTGATGTATGGATAGTTAGGAATATCTTCATCTTTAATATCTAATTGGAAATGATCGCGGAAAGATTTTAAGCTTTCGAGAGACATTTTTTTCGATTGGTGTGCAGTATTTTTACTTTCTGCTTCAGGAATTTTATAACCTTTAACCATGTGAGCTAAGATCACAACAGGTTTACCTGCAGTTTGTGCTTTATGGAATGCGGCATAAAGTTTTTCTGAATCGTGACCACCACGTCTTAATGCCCAGATTTCATCATCTGTCATGTCTGCTACTAATGCAGCAGTTTCAGGATAACGACCGAAGAAGTGTTCACGAACGTATGCACCATTCTTAGATTTGAAGGTTAAATAGTCACCATCAAGTACTTCCATCATTAATTGGGTTAATTTGCCGGTAGTATCTTTTGCAAATAATTTATCCCAGCCACTACCCCACATGACTTTGATCACTTCCCAACCTGCACCAGCAAATAAACCTTCTAATTCTTGAACGATTTTGCCGTTACCCGTTACTGGACCATCTAAACGTTGCAAGTTACAGCTTACTACGAAGATTAAGTTAT
>CAKVVS010000098.1:0-315 GCA_934834395.1 Parahaemophilus parainfluenzae
AGATACACCTAACTCTTCTTTAATACGTGAGTCTTTGAAGTATTGTGAATAACCATTATGTGGTGTGTAACCTAAAGTTAAGATACGTTCTGCGACTTCATCGACTTTTTGTACTAAATCTGTGTAGATTTCTTCAAATTTTGCGTGTAATTCAAAAAAGTTTACGCCTTTAATGTTCCAGTGGTAACCACGCACGTTAGTATAGAAGACTTGATAGGTTGCTAATAATTCGTTTAATTTTGCTGATAATTTTTCAGATGCTTTTTTATCTAAACCGATTGATGTTTTTGAAATAGTATTTTCCTCTTTATTTTT
>CAKVVS010000098.1:325-5606 GCA_934834395.1 Parahaemophilus parainfluenzae
CTTTATTGTTGATTAAAATGTTGTTCCCTTGCTTGGGAAGTGCGGTCATTATAAGCGTCATTTTTTCTGATGGCTATTTCATATTATCTAGTAATTCAATAGTTAAAATCTATTTATAATAATTTATACATAGTTAAAAACTTTTATTTCAAGTACAAAAAACTCTGTGAAGTAGATCACACATTCAATATTTCCCCTTTGACAGAATGAATCGAAGATGATTATGATTGATGCAAATCATTTTATTCTAAGATTTGATTGCTTTACTTCATTTTCGAATGAAATGTTTGGCTAGGTTTAAAAACCAAAATATGATTTTATTACTCATCAGGAGTTTAGTATGACAAAGCATTTTTCCTTTGAAACAAATGAATCTCGTCGTCATTTTATGAAGCTTATGGCTGGCGTGGGGGCAGGTATTGCATTTAGTGGCACATTAGGCACATTTGCACCAAAAGCCTTTGCTGCAGATATTAAAGGTAAAACCATTGAAGCGGGGATTGCTTATCCACTTTCTACTGGTTTTGACCCAATGACATCAAGTGGTGCTTCGCCTTATGCAGCAAACTTACATATTTTTGAAGGTTTGGTGGATTTGCATCCTGCAACTCGTGAACCTTATCTTGCTTTAGCCGGACAAGAGCCAGAACAAGTTGATGAAAAAACATGGCGTATAACCTTACGTGAAGGCGCAACTTTCCATGACGGCGCACCTGTTACCACTGAAGACGTTGTGTATTCCTTCAATCGTATTATGGATCCAGCCAATAAATCACTATTTGTGATGTTTATTGATTTCGTTGAAAGTGTGAAAGCGGTAGATGATAAAATGGTGGAATTTAAATTGAAATATCCATTTGCTTTATTCGCTAACCGCTTAACTTGCGTGAAAATTGTACCGAAACATGTGATCGATAAAGTGGGACAATCTGCATTTGATGCACACCCAATTGGTTCTGGCCCATTCAAATTTGTTTCAGCAGTGAAAGATGACAAAATCGTCTTTGAAGCTTATGAACCTTACAATGGTAAATATCCAGCACAAGTTGAAAAAATGTCTTGGTTATTACTTTCTGATGCAGCCGCTCGTGTAACTGCACAAGAGTCTAAACGTACTCAAGCAATGGAAAGCGTGCCTTATTTAGACATTAGTCGTTTGAAAAACAAAAAACAACAAGTGCAATCCGTCCAATCTTTCGGCTTGTTATTCTTAATGTTTAACTGTGAGAAAGCTCCGTTTAATAATCCAAAAGTACGTCAAGCGTTACACTATGGTTTAAACACTGACAAACTTGTTGATATTGTATTTGATGGTAATGCAGAAGCTGCAACATCATACTTACAAACGACTCACCCAGATTATATTAAGGCATCAACTCAATATCCTTATGATCCGGAAAAAGCAGCGGCATTATTAAAAGAAGCCGGTGTAACTGAGCTTAAATTTGAATTGCTCGCAACCGACCATGACTGGGTGAAAGAATCTGCACCGTTAATTTTAGAGTCTTGGAACAAGATTCCAGGTGTGAAAGTAACTTTACAACACTTACAATCTGGTGCGTTATACAGCAACAACGTGGATCCAGGTGTATATGAAGTAGCCATCGCGCCGGGTGACCCATCCGTGTTTGGTAACGACTTAGACTTACTTTTAAGCTGGTGGTATCGTGGTGATGTATGGCCGAAACGTCGTTTCCGCTGGAGCAACACCCCTGAATTTGCGAAAGTGACAGAATTGCTCAATGCAGCTGTGAGAGCAAAAGATCACGCTGAAGCGAAAAAATCATGGGAAGAAGCGATTAACATTATTGCGGCTGAAGTACCACTTTATCCGATTGTTCACCGTAAACTCCCTTCAGCATGGGATGATAGCAGCCTTGAAGGTTATCAACCATTAGCGACAACCGGTTTATCTTTCCTCGGTGTGGGCCGTAAATAAAAGCACTTTTTAATGTTTGGGCTGTTGAGCAATCAACAGCCTTTTTTCTTTCTTTTTAACACCAAAGTGCGGTCATTTTTTCCCCTGTTTTTCAATCATTTTTGCTCTCTATTTTATTTCAAAAAAATCTTTGTGAAGCCGATCACAGATTTGAACTTTGCCCGAGGTACTTGGATTGACAGGGGATAGAGCGAACATTATGATCTGTATAAGTCATTTTGTTTTTTAATTTGATTATTTCACTTCATTTTTAATTTAATGAATTTCTCAAAATAGAATAGGAGAGGTCAGATGGAAATGATACTTCGATTATTGTTACGCCGATTGATGGCTTTGCCGGTCATGATACTTGGTGTAACCGCGCTCGTCTTTGTCGTGCTTCAATTCACGCCGGGTGATCCTGCCACGGTGGCATTGGGCGAAAGTGCCAGTGAAGCGGCAAAACAACTTTACCGCGAATCACATGGCTTAAATGATCCACTCTTTGTTCAATATTTTCGCTTCTTAGGTAATTTACTTGTATTGGATTTTGGTGTAACGATGCCACCAGAATTACCCATCAGTAGCATGCTAGCGAAATCTTTCCCAATCACTTTGCAACTTACCTTGATTGGTGTGGTATTTGCGGCGGTAGTCTCTTTCTCATTAGGTGTACTTGCCGCGCTTTATCGTGATAGCTGGGTTGACCAAGTGATTCGTTTAATCTCTGTTGCAGCGGTTGCGACCCCATCATTCTGGTTAGGTATCTTACTTATTCAATGGTTCTCTTTGGAATTAGATTGGTTGCCTTCTGGTGGTTTTGTGCCATTCAGCGAAAGCCCAATGGGGTATATCAATTCCATGATTTTGCCATCTCTTGCGCTTGCCGTGCCAGTATGTGCGTCATTAATTCGTGTGGTGCGTACAACCATGGTTGAAGAAATGGATAAAGACTATGTGAGAACAGCGATTGGTAACGGTGTGCCTTATGCAACCGTTATTCGCCACAATGTATTACGCAATGCCTTAATTACACCTGTGACTGTATTAGGCTTACGTGTAGGTTACTTACTTGGTGGTGCGGTAGTTATCGAACAAATCTTTGACTTACCTGGCATGGGTAAATTGATTTTTAACGGCATCGTCAACCATGACTTACACTTAGTACAAGGTGTGGTTCTAACAATCGCCTTTACCTTCGTTTTAGTGAATATTATCGTTGATATTCTCTATGTGTTGATTAACCCTAAAATTCGGAGTCTATAATGTTTCGTCAAGGTTTAGCAGATCGATTAGCTGCGAGCGGTGCGAGATTCCGAGCACTTTCCACCGCATCAAAAATTTCATTATTATTCTTAGTTTTCGTTGCTTTAGTGGCGGTGTTTGCCCCTTGGGTCGCAACACATGATCCATTAGAAGTAATTGCGCGTATGCGTGCTCCAAGCGCAGAATATTGGTTTGGGACTGATCGACTTGGTCGTGATATTTTCTCTCGTATTGTTTACGGCGCCCAAACGTCCTTATTTATCGGTTTAGGTGCGGTAGCTTGTGCCATTCTTTTTGGTAGTATTTTAGGTGCAACGGCAGCGACATCCGATAAATGGGGCAATGAAATTATCATGCGCTTAATGGATATTTTAATGGCTTTCCCAGGTATCGCATTAGCGGCAGTGTTATTAGCAACCTTTGGTAACTCTGTACCAGTCATTATCATCACCATTGCCGTGGTTTATACTCCGCAACTTGCTCGAGTGGTTCGTGCGAACGTGGTATCACAATGGGATGAAGACTATGTGCGTGCTGAACGCGTGATTGGTGGTAGCCGTACTTATATTCTTCTCAAACACGTTGTACGCAATACTGCTGCACCGGTTTTAGTCTTCGCAACCGTAATGGTGGCAGATGCTATAGTATTCGAAGCTTCACTTTCTTTCTTGGGTGCAGGTGTACAACCACCACATCCTTCATGGGGTAACATCCTTTCTGAAGGTCGTAACATCGTATTAAATGGTGCATGGTGGGCGACAACCTTTGCAGGTGTGATGATTCTTTTAACCGTGTTAGCCTTAAATATCTTAGCGGAAGGTCTTACTGATGCATTGGTTAACCCGCGCTTAAAAGGCGGTAAAAAAACAGAAGGCAAATCAGATGAACGTCTTTCTACTGACGTACAAGAAGCGCTTTCTGAAGGTCTTGCGTTAAAACGTTACTTACTCAAATTACATGAAAAAGAAATCACACGTACTAATCGTATGCAATTAGATCCAAATGCAAAACCGATTTTACAAGTGAAAAACTTATCTATTCGTTTCCCAAATCGTTATGGTGACATTCCATTGGTCGATAATATCAGCTTCACCGTAAATGAAGGGGAAACCATGGGGTTAGTAGGTGAGTCTGGTTGTGGTAAATCTATTACCGCATTCTCTATCATGGGCTTGTTACCAAAAACAGCAAAAATCACTGGAGAAGTGCTTTTCACCGACCGCAGTGGTAAACAACACAGCTTGCTCAATTCTCACAATTTAAGTGAATTGCGTGGTTCTGAAATAGCGATGATTTACCAAGACTCTTTAAGTGCATTAAACCCTTCAATGCGTATTAAAGATCAAATGGCACAGCTCATTAAACGTGGTAGCCACCATACCGCAGAAAAATTGTTGGAATGGGTACACCTTGATCCTGAAAAAGTGTTGAACCGTTATCCGCATGAACTTTCTGGTGGTCAACGTCAACGTGTGGTGATTGCAATGGCATTAACTCGTGAACCGAAATTATTAATCGCCGATGAACCAACAACCGCATTAGACGTAACTGTTCAAGCAGAAGTGGTGAAATTATTGAATGAATTACGTGAAAAACTGGGTTTTGCAATGGTGTTTGTCAGCCACGATTTAGCCTTAGTTGCACAGTTAGCTCACCATATTACCGTAATGTACGCGGGACAAGTGGTTGAAATGGCACCAACATCCTTATTGCTTGCTAATCCAACTCACGAATATACCCGTGGCTTATTGGGCTCTGTACTTTCAACTGAAGTCCGTGCGAAACGCCTATATCAAATTCCAGGCAGCGTACCATCGCCTTACGATTTTGCTACAGGTGACCGTTTTGCAAGTCGTTCATTGCGACCAGATGCAAATCCGGATCAAAAATTGATATTAACCGCCGTGGAAGGCGAGCCGTCTCACTTGTGGGCTTCTCATCTAGCTAAGCCTGTAACGGAAGCGAAAGGAGCATAATATGAGCAGTAGTATTAAAGTCATTAAAGAACAAAACATCATCGATTTAGAAAATATCGTGGTGCAATTTCTTTCTCGCGACGGTTCGTTGTTTGGACGTAAAAAATTCACTGCGGTGAAC
>CAKVVS010000099.1:0-5571 GCA_934834395.1 Parahaemophilus parainfluenzae
CAGCAGTGGTTAAGCCTGAAATAGCATCATTTTTCTTGTGTAAAATCACACCCGCACCTAAGAAACCAATGCCACTGATTACCTGTGCGGCAAGTCGCATAGGGTCAGTTCGAATATTATCTGAAACTTGTGCATAATGCTCTGCAGCTTGAATGGAGACAATCGTCAGTACACAAGTTGTCACCGCAATAATGGCACAGGTTTTGACTCCAACCGGTTTGTGTTTAAGTTCACGTTCTAAGCCAATAATCCCGCCAAGTACAAGTGCAAGTAGCATTTTCCCTAGGATAAGTAAATAAGCCGTCTGTTCAAGAGCGGTCGAAAAAAGAAAAGAATTTTCCATGTTAATAATGAATATGAGTAAATAAAAAACGGGCATTATTCTACCTGAAAAAAGGACTTTAATGGGCAAATTTACAATCAATTTACCTTTAATTTATCGCCTTTCGGCTTGAAATTGAGTAAAATCTAAAGTTTTGAAAGATGATGATAGCTGAGAATAAATTTATGCAAAAATCAACGCCGAATATTGGCTTTGTAAGTTTAGGTTGTCCTAAAAATTTAGTGGATTCTGAACGTATTCTGACTGAATTACGTACTGACGGATATAACATTGTGCCAAGTTATGAAAATGTGGACTTGGTCATTGTGAATACTTGCGGTTTTATTGATAGCGCTGTACAGGAATCTCTAGAAGCCATTGGAGAGGCGTTGGAAGAAAACGGACGCGTGATTGTGACCGGCTGTTTAGGGGCGAAAGAAGATCAAATTCGCCAAGTTCACCCAAAAGTATTGGAAGTGAGCGGTCCGCACAGTTATGAAACGGTAATGGCTCAAGTACACAAGTATGTACCAAAGCCAGAGCATAATCCTTACACCAGTCTTGTTCCAAAACAAGGGGTGAAATTAACACCAAAACACTATGCTTATTTGAAAATCTCAGAAGGCTGTGATCATCGTTGTACATTCTGTATAATCCCTTCATTACGTGGGGATTTAGAAAGCCGTTCTATTACTCAAGTATTGGATGAAGCAAAACGTCTTGCTGATGCGGGTGTGAAAGAATTATTGGTCGTTTCACAAGATACTTCAGCTTATGCGATGGATACACAACGCAAAGAAGGTGGCGTGAAAACGGCCTTCTGGAATGGTATGCCAATTAAAAATGACTTAATGACCTTGTGCAAACAGCTTGGAAAATTAGGCATTTGGGTGCGTTTACATTACGTTTATCCTTATCCGCACGTGGATGATTTAATTCCATTAATGGCGGAAGGTCTATTGTTGCCTTATTTGGATATTCCATTACAACATGCGAGTCCGAAAATTTTAAAAGCAATGAAAAGACCAGGAAAAATTGACCGCACTTTAGAGCGTATCAAGCAATGGCGTGAGATTTGTCCTGATTTAACTTTGCGTTCAACTTTTATCGTAGGTTTCCCGGGTGAAACAGAAGAAGACTTTCAAATGTTATTGGATTTCTTAAAAGAAGCACAACTTGATCGTGTGGGCTGTTTCAAATTTAGCCCAGTAGAAGGCGCTCCTGCAACTGAAATGGCCGACCAAGTGCCTGAAGATGTAAAAGAAGAACGTTTCCATCGCTTTATGCAGTTACAACAAGAAATTTCGGCTGAACGATTAAAACAAAAAATTGGCCAAACGCTTGATGTAATTGTGGATGAAATTGATGACGAAGGTATTATCGGGCGTACAAAAGCTGATGCACCAGAAGTTGATGGCTTAGTTTATATTGAAAATCTAAGTGGCACGCCTGTGAAGGTAGGCGAATTTATTAAAGTAACCATTACCCATTCAGATGAATATGATCTGTGGGGAACCTGTTAATTATTAATCTTATTTATTTTTTACCAAAGGAATTTAGAAATGGCAGAAACACAAAAACAACCAAGTGTTATCCGTTTTGAACAGGAAGTAGCAGCAAAAAACTATGAATCAGCTTGCGTCGAATTGTTGGATATTTTAAACAAAATTGATACTAATTTTGGTGGTATAGAAGGCATTGAAATTGATTATCCTAGTCAATTAAATGATGAATTAGTACAAGAGAAAGTTGAGCATTTTTGTACCCGTGTAGCGGTAGCAATGAGTGAGTTATTTTCTGATCCTCAATTAGATATTTCTGAAGGTGGTGCACAACGTTTCTTTACCTTACAACGTTGGATTAATATGATTTTTGCGTCATCACCATTTGTGAACGCTGATCATGTGTTGCAAGCTTATAACCGCAATCCAGATAAAACCAATTTATCCGATTTCCATTTAGACAATACGAGATCATCATTAATTAAATTCTGTATTTTCTACCTGCCAGAATCTAATGTGAATGTTAATCTTGATGCTTTATGGAATTTAGATCCAGAGTTATGCGCATCGCTTTGTTTTGCATTGCAATCACCACGTTTTATCGGTACTGATCAAGCGTTCTCTAAGCGTGGTACGCTTTTACAATGGTTCCCTGAAAAATTAGCGACGATTGAAAACTTAAATAATGTACCAAGTGCAATTTCACATGATGTGTATATGCATTGCAGCTACGATATCGCTGAAAATAAACACTGGGTAAAAAAAGCATTAAACCAAGTTATTCGTCGTCATTTATTACAAGGTGGATGGACTGATCGCGATGTCACTAAATTAGGTGAACGTGATGGAAAACCTGTCATGGTTGTATTATTGGAGCATTTCCATTCATCTCATTCAATTTATCGTACGCATTCTACTTCAATGATTGCCGCGCGTGAGCGTTTTCATTTAATTGGTGTGGGTAATGAAGCTGTAGATGCAGCAGGCCAAGCGGTGTTTGATGAATTCCATTTATTAAAAGGTGATAATATTTTTGGTAAATTGAATGAATTAAAAGATATTTGTGAAAAAAATGGTGCAGCCGTTCTTTATATGCCAAGTATTGGGATGGATTTAACCACCATTTTTACAAGTAACACCCGTCTTGCACCGGTTCAAGTGATTGCTTTAGGCCACCCTGCTACGACACATTCTGATTTTATTGAATATGTGATTGTAGAAGATGATTATGTTGGTTCTGAAAAATGCTTCAGTGAGCAATTATTGCGTTTACCAAAAGATGCTCTTCCTTATGTACCTTCAGCGCTTGCACCGCAACACGTAGAGTATCGTTTACGTGAAAATCCTGAAGTCGTAAATATTGGTATTGCTTCTACCACAATGAAGCTTAACCCATATTTCTTGGCAGCATTAAAGGCTATTCGTGATCGTGCTAATGTGAAAGTGCATTTCCACTTTGCATTAGGTCAATCTAGTGGTGTGACGCATCCTTATGTTGAGCGTTTTATTAAATCTTATTTAGGCAATGATGCGACAGCTTATCCACATGCACCTTATGATCAATATCTTCGTATTTTGCATAACTGCGATATGATGGTAAACCCATTCCCATTCGGTAATACTAATGGCATTATTGATATGGTGACATTAGGTTTAGTGGGCGTATGTAAAACCGGTGCAGAAGTTCATGAACATATTGATGAAGGGTTATTTAAACGTTTAGGTTTACCGGAATGGTTAATTGCAAATACGGTAGATGAATATGTTGAACGTGCAATTCGTTTAGCTGAAAACCATCAAGAACGTTTAGAACTTCGCCGTCATATCATTGAAAATAATGGCTTACAAACCTTATTTACAGGTGATCCAAGCCCAATGGGTAAGGTATTACTTGAAAAATTTGAGGAATGGAAAGCGGCAAATTTAGCTGAAAAGCCAAAGAAAAAAGCAACTAAATCCTCAACGACAAAAGAGAAAACCACAAAGCCTACAACGACAAAGACAAAGAAAAGTGCGGTCAAATCTGAAGGTAAAACAGAGCCGAAAAAAACGGTAAAGAAAACCACGAAAAAAGCAGATAAATAATCAATAAATCCCCGAAAGGGGATTTTTTATTGAGAAAAATTAAACAAAGCCTCATTTTTTCTAAAAAAACTTGATTTTGTAGCATAAAGCCTGTAATTAATAGACCCATTCAACACAACATAAAATAAGGAAAAACTCATGAAAAACGTCGGTTTTATCGGTTGGCGCGGAATGGTCGGTTCCGTATTAATGGATCGTATGGTGCAAGAGCAAGATTTTGCCAATATTAATCCAGTTTTCTTCACCACTTCTCAAGCAGGTCAGAAAGCCCCTGTGTTTGCAGGAAAAGAGGCAGGTGAACTTAAAAGTGCATTCGACATTGAAGAACTTAAAAAATTAGACATTATCGTGACTTGCCAAGGTGGCGACTATACCAATGAAGTCTATCCAAAATTAAAAGCAACAGGTTGGGATGGTTATTGGGTTGATGCAGCATCTGCACTACGTATGAAAGATGATGCAATTATCGTGCTTGATCCAGTAAACCAACACGTGATTTCTGAAGGCTTGAAAAAAGGCATTAAAACTTTCGTGGGTGGTAACTGTACCGTAAGCTTAATGTTGATGGCTATCGGTGGTTTATTTGAGAAAGATTTGGTGGAATGGATTTCTGTGGCAACTTACCAAGCGGCTTCAGGTGCGGGCGCAAAAAATATGCGTGAATTGATTTCACAAATGGGCTTGTTAGAGCAAGCGGTTTCAAGCGAATTAAAAGACCCTGCTTCATCTATTTTAGATATTGAACGTAAAGTGACGGCAGAAATGCGTTCTGATAGCTTCCCAACGGATAACTTCGGTGCAGCATTAGGTGGTAGCTTAATCCCTTGGATTGACAAACTTCTTCCTGAAACTGGACAAACTAAAGAAGAATGGAAAGGTTATGCAGAAACCAACAAAATCTTAGGTTTAAGTGACAATCCAATTCCTGTGGATGGTTTATGCGTACGTATCGGTGCATTACGTTGCCACAGCCAAGCATTCACTATCAAACTGAAAAAAGACTTACCATTAGAAGAAATTGAACAAATTTTAGCGTCTCACAACGAATGGGTGAAAGTGATTCCAAATGACAAAGAAATCACATTACGTGAATTAACCCCAGCTAAAGTAACAGGTACATTAAGCGTACCGGTTGGTCGTTTACGTAAATTGGCAATGGGTCCAGAATACTTAGCGGCATTCACTGTAGGTGACCAATTATTATGGGGTGCTGCAGAGCCAGTTCGCCGTATCTTAAAACAATTAGTGGCATAAGTTTACTTTCACTACAAAGGGCGTATTTACTACGCCCTTTTCATTAGAAAATTATGATCAGAGAACCTCATTTTCATCAATTTGCCCTTGCAGAGTTATTGCCTTTTTTTGAGCAATTTCCGACGCAATATCTTTCCGGTGAACGAAATATCAAATTGGCTTATCGTCATTTGGTTCAGCCTGAAAGTGCGGTCAGAAAATTGATGATTTTGGTGAATGGTCGAGCAGAAAATATGCTGAAATGGACTGAGTTGGCTTATGACTTTTACCAACAAGGTTATGATGTTTTGCTTTTCGATCATCGAGGACAAGGCTATTCACAGCGTATTATTCCTCAAAAAGGGCATTTAGATGAGTTTCGTTTTTATACCGATGATATGGCAAAAATCATTGAAAAAACAACTGCAC
>CAKVVS010000100.1:0-5571 GCA_934834395.1 Parahaemophilus parainfluenzae
CTTTTAGAACAAAAAGGGTTTAAAGTAAAATTAGCGGGTGGCTAAGATAAAACAAAAAATCCATCTTCAATTGAAGATGGATTTTTTTATGATTAACTTTCCATGAAGTCTGGTTGGTAAGCAAAGAAAATTGCACCCAAGAAACTTAATACAGCAAATGCCAGAAATACATTATTTGGATTTGTAGCTTTGCGACTAAAATATTTAGCCGAGAAGAAAATATAAAGCACAAGCATGATGATTTTCATGACCAGCCAGCTTTGTAACTGATAACCGACCAAGAAGAAAATCGTTAAGCCGCTTGCAATTAAAAGTGTATCAACTAAGTGCGGTAAAATTTTTAGCAGTTTAATTGCTTGCCAATCTTTCCCACTTAATTGCATTCCCCCACGGATTATTAATAATCCTAAACTTAAAAATGCACAAACAATATGCAAATAAACTAACATAATCACTCCAGATGTAAAAAGGAAAGTGCGGTCAAAAGTGACCGCACTTTAATTTCTTATTTTGCAATACGCTTATATTTAATACGATGTGGTTGTGTTGCGGCTTCACCTAAGGTTTTCTTTTTCCACTCTTCGTAGTCAGAGAAGTTACCTTCATAGAAAGTCACTTTACCTTCATCACCGTAATCTAAAATATGAGTTGCAATACGGTCTAAGAACCAACGGTCATGGGAAATCACCATTGCACAACCTGGGAATTCTAAGATCGCATTTTCTAACGCACGTAAAGTTTCAACGTCTAAGTCATTGGTTGGTTCGTCCAATAACAGTACGTTACCACCACGTTGTAGAAGTTTAGCTAAGTGTAAACGACCACGTTCACCACCCGATAATTCGCCCACACGTTTTTGTTGATCTACGCCTTTGAAGTTGAAGCGTCCAACATACGCACGGCTTGGAATTTCAAAGTTACCAATAGTGAGAACATCTTGTCCGTTAGACACTTCTTCCCAAACAGTTTTCTTGTCATCCATTGAATCACGGAATTGATCCACAGAAGCAAGCACAACGGTTTCACCCATCGTAATTGATCCGCTATCGGGTTGTTCTTGACCTGAAAGCATACGGAATAGGGTTGATTTACCTGCACCGTTCGCTCCGATAATGCCCACGATAGCCCCTTTTGGAATGCTAAATGATAAATCATCAATTAGAGTACGGTCACCGTAAGATTTAGTGAGATGTTCTACCTCAATCACTTTATCACCTAAACGTGGACCAGGTGGAATAAAGAGTTCGTTAGTCTCGTTACGTTTTTGGTATTCGCCAGAGTTCAACTCATCAAAGCGCGCCATACGTGCTTTGCTTTTCGCTTGACGGCCTTTCGGATTTTGGCGTACCCATTCTAACTCTTTCGCAATCGATTTTTGACGCGCATTTTCAGCGGCTTGTTCTTGCTCTAAGCGTTTCTCTTTTTGCTCTAACCAAGAAGAGTAGTTACCTTCCCAAGGAATACCTTCACCACGGTCAAGCTCTAAGATCCAACCCGCAACGTTATCTAAGAAGTAACGGTCGTGGGTAATCGCCACAACGGTACCTTCGTAGTCATGTAAGAAACGCTCTAACCATGCTACAGATTCTGCATCTAAGTGGTTGGTTGGCTCGTCTAATAAGAGCATGTCTGGTTTTTCGAGCAATAAACGACAAAGCGCCACACGACGACGTTCACCACCAGATAAATGTTCGATTTTGGCATCCCAATCCGGTAAACGTAATGCATCTGCAGCACGTTCTAATTGGTTATCTAAATTATGTCCATCGTGTGCTTGAATAATCGCTTCAAGGTTTGCTTGTTCTGCGGCTAGTTTATCGAAATCCGCATCAGGATCGGCATAAAGCGCATAGACTTCATCTAAACGAGTCAGTGCATTTTTTACTTCAGAAACCGCTTCTTCTACCGCTTCACGCACAGTTTGTTGCGGATCAAGTTTTGGTTCCTGTGGAAGATAACCAATCTTAATACCTGGTTGTGGACGCGCTTCACCTTCGAACTCTTTATCCACGCCCGCCATAATGCGCAAAAGGGTTGATTTACCCGCACCATTTAAGCCGAGCACCCCGATTTTTGCACCAGGGAAGAAGCTTAAAGAAATATCTTTCAAAATATGGCGCTTCGGTGGCACGACTTTGCCGACACGATGCATCGTATATACAAATTGCGTTGACATAATTTTCTCGATGTTATGAATAAAAGTGCGGTTATTTTACTTGATGTTTAGGGAATAAGCTATTTGAAAGGCAAAAAAAACCACCCATACAGGGTGGTAGGAAAGTAGTTTAGCTATATTTATGATTATTTTATTTAGGAACTTTATGAATATCAAGCAATCACTTGACGAGACAAATAGTACATAAATTTCAGTTATAAGGGAAATGCGAATGAATCATTTTTTGATAAAAATCAATAAAATCATGGGATTTTTTACTTTTAGACTGATTTTTATTCGATTTTGATTGGGAACTGCTTGTGATAAAATCTGTCTATTCAATCATTTAGCCACTCTTTTTTCTTATTTATGTTTAAAAAATTACCTCTTGGATTATTGCTGATTTCGCCTTTTTCAGCGCTAGCGCATCCCCACGCATTCATCGATATGCAAACGAAACCCTTAGTGAAAGATAATCAATTAATTGGTTTCTCGACGCAGTGGTTACTTGATGAGGCTAGTTCTTCAGCCGTCCTGTATGATGTGAAACAGGCAAAAGGGGATAAGGCTGCCCAACAGAAATTAGTTGATGAAGTAATGGCAAACGTTGTGAATGAACATTACTTTAGTTATGTCTTTGACAAAGAAAATCATAAAATTAAATACACAAAACACCCTGAAAATTACGGTATGCGTGTGAAAGGGAATGAGGTGGAATATTATTTTGATTTTCTTTTAGCTCAGCCACAGGCCTTGCAAAATAATGAATTTACGCTGATGACTTATGACCGCACTTATTATGTGGCAATGCGGTATGCAAAACCAGGCAAAAGAGCGGTTGATTTTTCATCACTTCCTGCAAACTGCAAAGGCGAGGTGCTGGAGCCTAATGTCGATGAAAAAATTCAATCTTACGCATCATCATTGGATAAATCGCAAAAAAATGAAGATGATTCTCTTGGTGTATTGTTTGCGCAGAAAGTAAAAATTAAGTGTGAATAAAATGAAGTTAAAACTGACCGCACTTTTTATTGGTTTATTAGCGATTATCTTCGCATTATTACCTTGGCTGTTTGTGCAAGTTGCTGATTGGCAAAAAGCCTTTAATCAGTTGATTTCTGAAAATCTCCATCAGATTCAAGCACATTCATCAACGGCAGGATTGTGGTTGATTTTTGCCGCTTTTTCTTATGGTGTATTACATGCATTAGGGCCGGGGCATGGCAAATTTATTATCGCTAGTTATCTTTCTACGCACGAAAGCCAACTTAAGACCAGCGTACGCTTAAGTTTACTTTCCTCTCTCATGCAAGGTTTTGTCGCAGTTGCTGCAACCTCCATTGTGGTGGTGATACTTAATCTTTCCTCTAAATATTTTAAACTTAGCCAGTTATGGCTGGAACGTAGCGCTCTAATTTTATTAGTGTTGTTAGGGATTTATTGGATTGCTCAAGGTCTGAAAGGCTTAAAGAAAAAGCAATCTTTTCGTATTACATCGATCCAATCATTACCAAAACAGATTGGAACAGCTTCGCCTTTTCGATATGAGCAAGGAAAAGTAAGCCAAATACAGTGTAGTTGTGGGCATCAACATTTACCCAATCATCAACAGCTTAAGCAGTCGGGTGATTTAAAATCTCAGCTCTTAGTGATTTTGACTATTGGTATGCGACCGTGTAGTGGCGCTATTTTTGTGCTCTTTCTCGCTTATATGCTGGATCTTTATTGGTGGGGAATTGTAGCTACGTTTGCCATGTCTCTGGGCACAGGATTAATGCTTTCACTTTTTGCAGCGTTAGTACGCTATGCGAGAAATGTCGCAACGCGATTAGGCCATTGGTACGGTTTAACTGGTTCTAATCAAAAAGGTGAGGCCATGATCAAATGCATTGCGGGCGCAATTATGATCTTTTTTGCACTAAGCTTGTTATATGGCACGATGGAGGCTGTAACAGGTGGCGCAGCCTTGTTTGGTGGGTAAAGAAAAGGGCAGCGTTTGCTGCCCATTTATTTGAAAATAGATTATTCAACCCAAGTGACGATTTCTTCAATTGGTCTACGAGATTTTTTGGTAATGTCTCTTGCACGATAACCAAATGTTGCTGCCACAGATACGCCCCATTCATTTGGATCAAACAGACCTTCAGCAGCTAAAACTTCATTCATTTTATCGTAGTTAAAGCCTTCAATTGGGCAAGAATCTACACCGATAGCGGCAGCACCAGTTAGCATATTCGCTAATGCAATGTAGGTTTGTTTGCTTGTCCAGTCAAATAATGCACGCTCGCTTTCTGCGGTTTTCATTTCAACTTCTTGTAAGCCTTTATATTTTTCCAAGGCTTTTTCTAATTGCTCGCCTTGTAAACCTCTACGCACCGCAACATCACGGAAGAAAGGCGTGTCATATCGAGCATTCTTCTTAGCAAGAATGATCACTAAATGACTACAATCATCTAATTGATATTGCATGCCCCAGCTAAAAGGTTTGAGCTTATCGCGTAATGCTTTATTTTGAATAACTAAGAACTTCCATGGCTCAGAACCGACGGAGCTTGGTGATAAACGAGCAAATTCTAAAATTGCAGCAAAATCTTCTTGGCTAATTTTTTTATTCGGATCGTAATAGCGTGTTGAACAGCGATTTTCGAATACTTGAAGCATTTGTTCGCGTGTAATTTGACTCATGTTTTCTTCCTCTTAACATTATCTAATTTATGATCTTTTGACCGCACCTTAGCGCTCTTTCCAATATCCAATCCACTCTTTGAGTAATTGCATATTTTTCGTAATCGCGCCACCTTGTGGAATAAAATGCATCATATTGAGTCCATAACTGTCAGGCGTAATGCCTTCACCTACACTTGCAGGTAACACATCAAAACCTTGTTGTTGGAATAATAATTTTGCACGTTGCATATGCCATTCATTAGTGACTAAAATAATTTTGTGAATACCTTCTTTTTCCAACATTTGTTTGGTGAAAAGCGCATTTTCTTTGGTAGTAAGTGCTTTAGGTTCAATCCATTTAGTTGGCACATTAAAGAAGTTTTGGAGTTCTTCCGCAGCGATTTTTGCTTCAATGGCGCCAGTTGGACTCGCCCCTGTAATTAATAATGGCAAGTGCGTTTCTTTTTGCAAGAATGCGGCATAGCGTAAGCGTTCAAGTTGAATACCTGTTGAAGCTAATGGTGCATAAAGCTCTTTACTATCACGTAAACCACCGCCAAGTAAAACGATCGCTTGAGCTTGTTGATAATCTTGCAGTGTTAAATGATCTTCAGTAATGAGACTGTCTTTAAGTACTTGTGCAGTGTAAGGAATACTTAAAAGATAGAGTAGTGAGAAACCAAGTGCGGTCGAAATTCGGCTTAATTTTTTAAAATTGAATTTAGCTAGAATAAGTGAAAGTCCCCATA
>CAKVVS010000101.1:0-5548 GCA_934834395.1 Parahaemophilus parainfluenzae
ATGTGTATTTCATCAATACACAAAATGATGATGGCAAAATCATGGTGTATCGTAATGAAGATACCCGTTGGGGTTTTCCATTCTACTTTAAATTTGGTTCAGCGAACTTACAGGCTCAAGTTCAAGCCTTGGGTAATGAAAACAAATTAGTGCAAATCAAGTATTACGGTTGGCGGATGACGATGTTCGATGAATATCGCAATGCCGTTGCAGTGAAAGAAATCAGTGGCGATGTGACACCAAGCCATCCGATTTTATCTTGGGTATTCTATGCTTTCTTATTAGTTACTCTTTTCCTTTCTATCCAATTTGTACGTGGCTGGTTCGACAGCGAAAATTAGCGTTTCTCAAATATGGGGCGTCATAGAACGCCCTAACAATTTAATAATAACATTTCTAACCTAAAAACCAGCGGTAAATTGACCGCACTTTAAAACCAATAAAGAGAACATTATGAGTTTATCTGCAGCGATTTTTATTTTAATCGTATTAATTATTGTCAGTGCAATCTTGTCATCAGCTGAGATTTCTCTCGCGGGTGCAAGACGCATTAAACTACAAACGTTGGCCAATGAAGGCAATATCAAAGCGGAGAAAGTTTTAAAATTACAGGAACAGCCAGGGCGTTTCATTACTGTAGTACAAATTGGACTTAATATGGTTGCCGTACTCGGTGGTGTGATTGGTGAAGCAACCATTAGTCTTCACTTACAGAGTTTTTTACATGAATACACTATGGCAGAATGGGTTGAGCCAGCCTCCTCTTGGATTGCTTTTTTCATGGTAACCACAACATTTGTTTTATTAGCCGATTTAATTCCGAAACGTCTCGCATTGATTAATCCTGAAGGTGTGGCTTTACGGACTATTGGCATTATGCAAGTCTTCATTTTCTTCTTAAAACCTATTGTATGGTTTTTTGATGGTCTTTCTAATATCTTCTTCCATTTAATGGGCGTATCCACTAAACGTGAAGATAACATGACTTCAGAAGACATTGTGGCGATCGTAGAAGCGGGAGCTGAAGCGGGCGTGCTAAAAACTCAAGAGCATTATCTGATTGAAAATATCTTTGAAATGCAAGAACGTACCGTGTCTTCAACCATGACGACTCGTGAAAACATCGTATTTTTAGACCGCACTTTCACTCGTCAAGAAGTGTTGAATACCTTATCGGCAGACTCTCATTCTAAATTAGTGATCTGTGATAATGGTTTGGATAAGATTTTAGGTTATGTGGAATCACATACCTTATTAACACTCTATCTTCAACAAGAAGTGGTGGATTTAACAGATAGCCGTTTATTGCGTAAAGCGTTATTTATTCCAGATACGCTGTCGTTATATGAGGTATTGGAGTTATTTAAATCCACGGGTGAGGATTTTGCCATTATCGTCAATGAATATGCACTTGTGATGGGCTTAATTACCTTAAACGATGTGATGAGTATTGTGATGGGCGAATTGGTTTCTAACGAAGAAGAGCAAATCGTTAGCCGTGATGAAAACTCTTGGTTAATCGATGGTGCAACGCCGCTTGAAGATGTGATGCGTGCTTTAGATATTGAATCTTTCCCAGATGAAGAAAACTATGAAACCATCAGTGGCTTTATGATGTATATGTTACGCAAAATTCCGAAAAAAACCGATTTTGTCGTATACGATAAATATAAATTTGAAGTCATTGATACCGAAAACTTCAAAATTGATCAAATTTTAGTTTCGATTGTCAAAGACAGCGGAGTGAGCAAAGAATCAGCGTAATACTAGGTGCTGCCTTGCTTACCCCCCCATTCTAAGTATAATTAACAGCGGTTTTAACCGCCTATAAATAAGGATAATTTAATGTTTAAAAAAATCTCGGTATTCTTTGTGGCAGTAATGCTTGTAGGTTGTTCTTCGATTTCAGATATGACCTCTTACATTCCATTTATGGGCAAAGATAAAAAAGTCATTAATTTAGATAAAGATAAAATCGACCAAAAATCTTACGCGGCAGCTTATGAAGCCACTGTGGCAACGTATAAAGATCGTGTAACGAAAAATTTCTTTGTGGATAATTTTGCAAGTGGTGCAAATGACTGGTATCTCGGTCGCATCGTTGTGCCAATCAAACAAATTCAAGATAAACTCTACACGGGTGGGCACGACTCTGATGTGTATGCTTACTATAGCGGTGTGTTACATGCAGAAGCATTACAAACTAACTTCAGCCGTTTAAGTGCAAATTGTTGGCAAAAAGTGGATTCGCCAAGTGTGACGCAAGGGATCTACGATGCAATGCGTGATTTGCAAAAAGGCAAAGAGCGTAGTGAAAATGACGCTTACATTTCCCAAGGTAGCGAAATGCTACTCAAAGCCTGTACTGGCCAATAATCAATTTGAGCTGTTGATGAGTGATCTCATCAGCAGCTTTTCTTTTTTAAATCATCAATGTGAAGGAGCAAGAATGTTAGAACTTTCGGAAAGCAACATTCATTTAAATGCTACGGCAACAAATAAGCTGCAAGCTATTGAAATGGCTGCAAGCGCGTTAGAGCAAGCCGGCAATGTTGAACAAGGCTATTTGCAAGGCATGCTTGGACGTGAACAACAAACCTCCACTTTTTTAGGCAATGGGATTGCAATTCCACACGGTACATTAGAAACCCGTTCAATGGTGAAAAAAACCGGTGTGCAAGTTTTCCAATTTCCACAAGGTATTGAGTGGGGTGAGGGCAATATTGCCTATGTTGTGATTGGTATTGCTGCCCGTTCTGATGAGCATCTTGCTTTACTTCGTCAATTAACGCATGTTTTAGGTGATGAAGACACCGCAGCTCAATTAGCGACATTAACAGATGTTGAAAAATTCCGTGCGATTTTGTTAGGTGAAAGTGATGCTTTTAGCATTACTGAAGAAACATTAAGTTTAGATATTGAAACGCAAAGTTTGCTCACTCTTACCGCCATCAATGCAGGTAAATTACAACAGCAAAGTGCGGTTGAAAATAGCTTTGTTTCTGAAGTGGTATCCAATTCTGCTCTTCCGCTTGGTAAAGGGTTATGGGTAACCGATGCCGTATCAGGTAACGTGAAAAATGCGTTGGCATTCAGTCGTGCGAAAACCATTTTTAATCATAATGGCAAAGCGGTGAAAGGCGTATTGACAATTTCAGCTGTCAGTGACCAAATCAATGAGACATTAGCGCGTTTATTGGATGATGAAGTCCAAAATATTTTATTAAGTGGTAATACGCAGCAAATTTTGACCGCACTTAATGGCGGTAAAGTGCCTGTTGCAGCAGCAGCTCAATCTGAGGGTCAAATCGCTACGGGTGCAATGATTGGCACCTTTACTGTTCGTAATGAACATGGTTTACACGCTCGCCCAAGTGCGGTGCTCGTCAATGAAGTGAAAAAATTCACCTCAAAAATTACGGTACAAAATCTTACTCGAGAAACCGCACCAGTTAGTGCAAAAAGCTTGATGAAAATTGTGGCGCTTGGTGTCGTGAAAGGTCATCGCCTGCGTTTCATCGCGAGTGGTGAAGAAGCTCAGCAAGCGATTGACGGTATTGGTGCAGTCATTGAAAGTGGTTTAGGCGAAGGTCGGGGATAAGTGATGGCAAAAGTAGCAACAATTACCTTAAACGCCGCTTATGATTTAGTTGGGCGTTTGCCTCGTATTGAAATCGGCGAAGTGAATACTGTTGAAACACTTGGTCTTTTCCCTGCCGGAAAAGGCATTAATGTTGCCAAGGTATTGAAAGACTTGGGCGTAGATGTCGCGGTTGGTGGCTTCTTAGGTGAAGACAACGTGGGTGATTTCGAAACCCTATTTAAAAAACAAGGCTTAGAAGATAAATTTCATCGCGTAGCGGGTAAAACTCGTATTAATGTAAAAATTACGGAAACCGAAGCAGATGTAACAGATTTAAATTTCTTAGGTTATCAAATCACCCCAGAAGCTTGGCAGCAATTTACAGTAGATTCATTAGCGTATTGCCAAAACTTTGACATCGTTGCGGTTTGCGGCAGTTTACCGCGTGGTGTCAGTCCTGAATTATTTGCAGATTGGCTTAATCAGTTACATCAAGCTGGTGTGAAAGTCGTATTAGATAGCAGTAATGCCGCACTCACGGCTGGTTTGAAAGCGCATCCTTGGTTGGTGAAACCAAATCATCGCGAATTAGAAGCTTGGATTGGTCATCCATTAAATTCTCTTGATGAAATTATTGCTGCAGCCAAAAAACTTAAAGCAGAAGGCATTGCTAATGTCATTATTTCGATGGGCGCGAATGGTTCTTTATGGCTGAGTGATCAAGCTGTGATTCAAGCTCAACCACCTAAATGTGAAAATGTGGTGAGCACTGTAGGCGCAGGTGATTCTATGGTAGCTGGCTTAATTTATGGTATCGAAAAAGGCTTATCTCAAGCGGAAACTTTAGCGTTTGCAAGTGCTGTTTCTGCCTTTGCGGTTTCACAAAGTAATGTAGGCGTGAGCGATATCGCCTTGCTTGAGCCAATTCTAGCGAATGTCAAAATTTCTGTGATTGAAGGATAATGTAATGAATTTGTTTTTAACTCAATCTCCGCAAATTGGTGCGGCAAAAGCCTATTTACTTCGCCAAGCATTGAGCGAGGTAGCGAAAAAAGCCAATCATACTGTGGTTGAACAAGCCAAAGAGGCGGATTTAGTGATTGTTTTCGGATCTAGTTTGCCAAACTCTGCTTATCTTGTGGGAAAAAAAGTCTTTTTAGCTAATGAAGACACGGTGATTGCTTCACCTGAAGTAACGCTGACGAATGCACTCAATCAAGCAGTGGACTATGTTCAACCGACTCAAAGTGCGGTTGGATTTAGCGGCGTTTCTGGCGTCAAAAATATTGTCGCGGTTACAGCTTGCCCAACTGGTGTTGCGCATACTTTTATGTCAGCTGAAGCCATTGAAACCTATGCGAAAAAACAAGGTTGGCAGGTCAAAGTAGAAACGCGTGGCCAAGTGGGCGCAGGTAATGAAATTACTCCTGAAGAAGTCGCTGAGGCAGATTTAGTCTTTGTTGCGGCCGATATTGATGTGCCGTTAGATAAATTCCAAGGTAAACCGATGTATCGTACTTCGACTGGTTTGGCTTTAAAGAAAACGGCACAGGAATTCGATAAGGCATTTAAAGAAGCGAAAATTTACGAAGGTGGCGCAGCAAAATCTTCTGCTAAATCAGAAGAAAGTAGCGAGAAAAAAGGCGTCTATAAACATTTGATGACGGGTGTATCGCACATGTTGCCGTTGGTGGTTGCTGGTGGCTTATTAATCGCGATCTCCTTTATGTTTGGTATCGAGGCCTTCAAAGATGAAACAATTTTCCATGGTATTCCAAAAGCCTTAATGGATATTGGCGGTGGCGCAGCATTCCACTTGATGATTGCCGTATTTGCCGGCTATGTGGCCTTTTCTATCGCAGACCGTCCAGGGCTCGCGGTAGGTCTTATTGGCGGTATGTTAGCCACCACGGCGGGTGCCGGGATTTTAGGTGGTATTATCGCCGGTTTCTTAGCGGGTTATGT
>CAKVVS010000102.1:0-5510 GCA_934834395.1 Parahaemophilus parainfluenzae
CGATATAGCTAATCATATTTAATTCTGGCGCGGCAAAATTATCAGGGCTCGCATAATGCGCAAGATGAGCAAAGAAAATGGTAAATAGTGGTACTAAGGTAATCACAACGCTTACTTTAGAAACTTCCCAACGATTAAGGGCTTCAGCATAAGCGCCATAACCAAATAAGGTATTTAAGCAACAATAAGCCAAACAACCAAATGCTAACGGACTGAGCTCTCTCACTTGGGAAAATTCAGCAATAGGCGTAAATACCAAAAGACAACCGAAATAAATCATTAATAAAATCTGTGGTGAACTAAAACGGCGAAGCATTAATTTCTGTGCCATACCATAAGCAACCCAAATTAACGAGCCTGCCAGACTTAATAATACGCCCGTTAAATAGCGGCTTTCCTCTTGAAACCCATCTAGCTTATCATTGAAGAAAAGCACTAATCCTACAAGTAATAAGACTAAACCTATTTTTTGGTGTAATCCGAGCTTTTCTTTAAAGACAAAAAGACCACAAATCAACATGCCAAAAGAGGAAAAGTGAATAAAAATTTGAGCCGAAGAAGGATCGATAAACTTAAGTGAGCTATTAAATAAGAAGAAGTTACCTGACAACCCTATGACACCAATTACTACCAACCAAATAAATTGACCACCTTTCAAAAATTGTGGCAATTTTTTCTTATAGGCAAGCAAAATAAAGAGCGCTAGAAATGCCACAATAAAGCGATACCACACGATCGTTTGTGGCGTCATCACGGATAAAACCTGTTTTAACGCAATAGGTAAAGATCCCCATGCCATCGCTGTAATTAAAGCAAATAGAAATCCTAAAAGAGGTTGTTGTTTCATGATGTCTTCCTTTATTTGGCTAAAGCACAGTTAGGAATTCAGGTAAATTTCATTCTAAGAAATATTAAAGAGAATGAATGACAGTGCCAAGATAACAGATTTGATTAATGATTGTAAATCATAGGTAAGAAAACAAAGAAAACGCCCCACAGATAATGCGGGGCGTTTATCAAATCAGATGTAAAATTATTCAGTTACAATACTTACGTATTTACGGCTTTTCTCGCCTTTCACTTCAAATTTTACTTTACCGTCAGCGGTAGCAAATAAGGTGTGGTCACGACCCATACCTACGTTGTTACCTGCGTGGAATTTAGTACCACGTTGACGTACAATGATGCTACCTGCTAATACAGATTCGCCACCGAAACGTTTAACACCAAGGCGTTTAGCTTCAGAATCACGACCGTTACGAGTTGAACCACCAGCTTTTTTAGTTGCCATCTACTTGATCTCCTCTGAAATTATGCTTGAATCCCAGTGATTTTCACTTCTGTGAACCACTGACGATGACCTTGTTGTTTACGGCTGTGTTTACGACGACGGAACTTAACGATTTTAACTTTATCGCCACGACCTTGTGCCACAACTTCAGCCACTACTTTCGCGCCAGCTACTACTGGTGCACCAATTTTAACATCTTCACCATTAACGACCATCAACACTGAGTCGAACTCAACTGTTGCGCCAGTTGCAAGTTCAAGTTTTTCTAAACGAACTACTTGACCTTCGCTCACACGGTGTTGTTTACCGCCACTTTGGAAAACTGCGTACATAAATACTCCGCTATAATTGTGCTTCTCCGTTACTATTTTCGGTCCGCACTTCAAAATTCATATAAATAGGTCGCAAATTCTACGGAAAAAACAACTCGATCGCAAGCACTTATTTGCAATAAAATAAAAAAAAGCGCTTTTCCTCGAGTTTAATTTCAGAAACCTTGAAAAATCGGGTAAAATTCACCGCACTTTTCTTTTATATACACAACCATCGAACCAAATGAAGATGAACAAACAAGATTTAATGGATATGCATGCAATCCAAGCATTAACAGATGCGGATATGCAGAAAGTCAACCAAGCTATTTTAGCACAAATTAACTCCGATGTGCCGATGGTTAATCAGCTTGGTTTTTATATTGTACAAGGTGGCGGAAAACGTATTCGACCACTTATTGCGGTCTTAGCGGCGCGTGCATTAGGCTACGAAAGCGATAAAGTAGCAACTTGTGCGACCTTTGTAGAATTTATTCACACTGCTTCTTTATTACACGATGATGTGGTGGATGAATCTGATATGCGTCGTGGTCGCGCAACGGCAAACTCTGCCTTTGGTAATGCCGCTAGCGTATTAGTGGGTGACTTCATTTATACTCGTGCATTCCAATTAGTGGCGCAATTACAATCGCTAGACATTCTTCGCATTATGGCGGATGCCACCAACGTGTTGGCGGAAGGTGAAGTTCAACAATTAATGAACGTGAACGATCCCGATACCACAGAAGAAAGCTATATGCGCGTGATTTATAGTAAAACAGCACGTTTATTTGAAGTGGCGGCACAATCTGTGGCGATTGTTGCTGGTGCTGAAAAATCAATTGAAACCGCATTTCAAGAATATGGTCGCTATCTTGGTACCGCATTCCAATTAGTGGATGACGTGCTAGATTATAGTGCTAACGCTGCGGCATTAGGTAAAAATGTGGGTGACGACCTCGCCGAAGGTAAACCGACTCTTCCTTTATTACACGCAATGCGTCACGGCAATCCACAACAAGCCGCGCTTATTCGTGAAGCTATTGAACAAGGCGGAAAACGTGATGCGATCGATGAAGTACTTGCGATTATGGCAGAACATAAATCTCTTGATTATGCAATGGATCGTGCGAAACAAGAAGCTCAAAAAGCGGTTGATGCTATTGCCTTATTACCCGAAAGCGAATACAAAAAAGCCTTAATTTCACTGGCTTATTTATCGGTAGACCGAACTTATTAATATGACTGAAGAACAAATTCAACCGCAAAGTGCGGTCGATTCTCAACCTAAATTTCAAAAACCGCGTAAACAAAAAGTGCGCAAGGATCCCAATGCGCCTTTTATTCGTGAAAAACTCGAATTACCCGAAGGATATAATAAGTTGCTTCTCCACTCTTGCTGTGCACCTTGCTCAGGTGAAGTGATGGAAGCCATTTTGGCCTCGGGTATTGAGTTTACGATTTATTTTTACAACCCAAATATTCATCCATTAAAAGAATATTTAATTCGTAAAGAAGAAAACATCCGTTTTGCCCAAAAATTTGGGATTCCGTTTATTGATGCAGACTACGATCGCCAACAATGGTTTGATCGCGCAAAAGGCATGGAATGGGAACCTGAACGTGGCATTCGTTGTACTATGTGTTTTGATATGCGTTTTGAAAAAGCGGCTGAATATGCTCATGAACATGGTTTCCCTGTGTTTACTAGTTGCCTTGGTATTTCTCGCTGGAAAGACATGGATCAAATCAACGGTTGTGGTCACCGTGCGGCTGAAAAATATGATGATGTGATTTATTGGGATTACAACTGGCGTAAAGCAGGTGGATCGCAACGCATGATCGAAATCAGTAAGCGTGAACGTTTTTATCAACAGGAATATTGTGGTTGCGTTTATTCTTTACGAGACAGCAATAAATGGCGTGAAGAAACAGGGCGACAAAAAATTGAAATTGGTAAACTCTATTACACGCCCGATTAAAAATACATAAAAAAAGAACCGCACTTTCAACATGCGGTTCTTTTTTATTTAATCGACGATGGTACGCCCACCTAATGCATTCTCTAAAGAATGATCTAACTGCTGAATTCGCGTACATAATACGTTTTCAATCTGGGCATTTTTATTCTTTTCTTGGGTTAATTCAAAACTTAAATTCAAGGCAACAATAGAAAGCACTCGGTCTAATTGCAATAAACCTGTACGCTCTTTCATTTCAGACACTTGAAGATCTAAATTACGCGCCGCTTGACGCAAAATCTCTTCTTGTTCAGCAGGGACATTCAAGCGCAGCACTTGCCCTAATACAACAACTTCAACCAGTTTTAATGACATGTTATTCCCTTATGTTGAATGCTCAAGTGCTCCTATTATGCCACAGCCAAATGCCTTCGTCATACTTTTTACGTTTAATTGACCGCACTTTATCCGTTCGCCCCATTTCGCAATTTACGCTATAATGCGACACTTTTCATTATTTTTGAACGGAATATTTATGCCAACTATCGCTCCTAATCCATTAGTCCTAGTGGACGGTTCATCTTATTTATATCGTGCTTTTCATGCATTTCCGCCACTCACCAATTCAGCCGGCGAACCAACCGGTGCCATGTACGGTGTGTTAAATATGCTTAAAAGCCTGATTTCGCAAGTGCAACCGAGCCATATTGCGGTGGTCTTTGATGCAAAAGGCAAAACTTTCCGTGATGAAATGTTTGAGCAATATAAATCCCATCGTCCACCGATGCCAGACGATCTGCGCAAACAAATTCAGCCATTGCACGATATTATCCGAGCCCTTGGCATTCCTCTTTTAGTCATTGAAGGTGTAGAAGCCGATGATGTCATCGGTACCTTAGCGGTAGCCGCTTCCAAAGCCAATCAAAAAGTTTTGATCAGCACCGGTGATAAAGATATGGCGCAACTAGTGGATGACAACATTATGTTGATCAACACCATGAATAACACCTTATTAGATCGCGAAGCCGTGATTGAAAAATACGGTATTCCGCCAGAACTCATTATTGATTACTTAGCACTAATGGGCGATAGTGCCGATAATATTCCAGGCGTAGCGGGTGTCGGTGAAAAAACGGCACTAGGTCTCTTGCAAGGTATCGGCAGCATGGCAGAGATTTATGCCAACTTAGACAAAGTGGCTGAGTTGCCAATTCGTGGGGCAAAAAAATTAGGGGATAAATTATTGGCTGAAAAAGAAATGGCCGATTTATCCTATCGCCTTGCCACGATCAAAACCGATGTCGCTCTCGATATCACTCCGGAACAACTTACCCTTGGTGCAAGCAATAACGATCAACTTACCGAATATTTCGGTCGTTATGAATTTAAACGTTGGCTAAATGAAGTGATGAATGGCGCTGATTCCATCACCAATAACAACGAACAACCAACCAAGATTAATCACTATCAAGCAACACCAGCGCTCGCTCAAGACAATAGCGATGAAGCATTACCGGCAATTCAAATTGATCGTAGCCGTTATGAAACCTTGCTCACCGAAGCGGATTTAAATCGTTGGGTGGAAAAACTCAAGCAAGCTAAACTTTTTGCGCTAGATACAGAAACCGATAATTTAGATTATATGGCAGCCAACTTAGTCGGCATTTCCTTTGCGTTAGAAAATGGTGAAGCGGCTTATTTACCGCTACAATTAGATTATTTAGGCGCACCAAAAACGCTCGAAAAAACAACCGCACTTGCCCTGTTAAAACCCATTTTAGAAAATCCTGCTATTCAAAAAGTCGGGCAAAACTTCAAATATGACCTAACCATCTTTGCCCGTAATGGCATTGATGTGCAAGGTGTGGCTTTCGATACTATGTTGGAGTCCTATGTGCTCAACAGTACAGGCCGTCATAATATGGACGATCTGGCGAAACGTTATTT
>CAKVVS010000103.1:0-5473 GCA_934834395.1 Parahaemophilus parainfluenzae
AAGTGCGGTTGAAAACCCCGCTATTTCTGAAGCACCAACCACAGCGAAAGGCGATCTCGTTATTGAGATCACGAAAAATTCAAGCTGGATTAGTGTGAAAGACCAAAACCGCAAAGTATTAGCGCAAAAAGAATATAAACAAGGTGAAACCTTAACCTTTAATGGTGATGAATATGCCTTGATTATTGGTGCGCCAGGTAATGTTCGCATTACTTATAAGGGCGAAGCGTATCCGCTTACAGTTGATGGCCGTGTGGCTAAATTTAAATTACCAAAACCTTAACGAATAATTTACGAAAGAATGTCAGCAGTAAAACCTACTATCAAGCGTCGTGAATCGACAAAAATTTATGTGGGCAATGTACCAATCGGTGGTGATGCACCGATTGCCGTACAATCCATGACAAATACTCGCACAACTGATGTTGAAGCGACCGTTGCGCAGATTAAATCGTTGGAACGTGTCGGTGCAGATATTGTGCGCGTTTCTGTACCTACCATGGATGCCGCCGAAGCGTTTAAAATCATTAAACAGCAAGTGAATGTGCCATTAGTGGCCGATATTCATTTTGACTATCGTATTGCGTTAAAAGTGGCTGAATATGGGGTGGATTGCTTACGTATTAATCCGGGCAATATTGGTCGTGAAGATCGTATTCGAGCTGTGGTGGATTGCGCACGTGATAAAAATATCCCGATCCGTATTGGTGTTAATGCAGGCTCATTAGAAAAAGATATCCAAGAGAAATTTGGTGAGCCAACACCAGAAGCCTTATTAGAATCAGCGTTACGCCACGTTGAGATCTTGGATCGTTTAAACTTTGATCAATTTAAAGTGAGTGTAAAAGCATCCGATGTTTTCCTTGCGGTGGAATCTTACCGTTTACTGGCAAAAGCCATTAAACAGCCGTTGCATTTAGGTATTACGGAAGCAGGTGGCGCACGTGCGGGCTCTGTGAAGTCAGCAATTGGTTTAGGGATGTTGTTAGCAGAAGGTATTGGTGATACCTTGCGTGTCTCTTTAGCCGCCGATCCTGTAGAAGAAATCAAAGTTGGTTTTGATATTTTAAAATCGTTACGTATTCGTTCTCGCGGGATTAACTTTATTGCTTGCCCAACTTGCTCTCGTCAAGAGTTTGATGTGATCGGCACGGTGAATGCACTGGAACAACGTTTAGAAGATATTATCACCCCAATGGATGTGTCTATTATTGGTTGTGTGGTAAATGGCCCAGGTGAAGCATTAGTGTCTGACCTTGGCGTGACCGGTGGTAATAAGAAAAGTGGCTATTATTTAGATGGTGAGCGTCAAAAAGAACGTTTTGACAACGACGCGATTATTGACCAATTAGAAGCAAAAATTCGTGCAAAAGTTGCACAACAAGATCCAAAAAATCGAATTATTTAAGGAAAACTCGTGGCAAAAAATATTCAAGCAATTCGTGGGATGAACGACTGTTCTCCAACTGAATCTCCACTTTGGCAATGGATTGAAGGACAGGTTCGCCAAATTTTAAGCAGCTACGGCTATTCAGAAGTACGTATGCCAATCGTGGAAAGCACACCATTATTTGCTCGTGCAATCGGTGAAGTAACCGATGTTGTCTCAAAAGAAATGTACACATTCTGGGATAATGATGAGCAATTAACACTTCGTCCTGAAGGTACAGCTGGATGTGTGCGTGCTGCGATTGAACACGGTTGGATTTACAACAATGAACAACGTTTATGGTACATGGGACCGATGTTCCGCCATGAGCGCCCACAAAAAGGTCGTTATCGTCAATTCCATCAAGCAGGTGTAGAAGTATTTGGTATCGCAACCCCTGAAATTGATGCCGAGTTAATTATTTTAACTGCACGTTTATGGAAAGCCTTAGGTATTGACCAACATGTTTCACTTCAATTAAATTCAATCGGTTCATTAGAAGCACGTGCAAACTATCGTTCTGCATTAGTGGCTTTTTTAGAAAATCACCAAGATTTAATGAGCGAAGAAGAGAAAGAACGTCTTGTAAAAAATCCATTACGTATTTTGGATACTAAAAATCAAGCATTACAAGATGTATTGGACGGCGCGCCAAAATTATTGGATTATTTAGATGATGAAAGTCGCGAACATTTTGCTCAGTTATGCGGTTTATTAGATGCGGTTGGCATTCAATATGAAATTAATCCAAAATTGGTTCGTGGTTTAGACTATTATAATAAAACCGTATTTGAATGGGTGACTTCTGCGTTAGGTGCGCAAGGTACCGTATGTGGTGGTGGACGCTATGATGGCTTAGTTGAGCAACTTGGTGGTCACGCAACCAGTGGTGTTGGTTTTGCAATGGGCTTAGAGCGTTTGGTACTACTCGTTCAAGAAGTGAATAAATCGATTCCGGTAAAAAGTGCGGTGGATATTTACGTTGTTTATCAAGGTGAAGGCACAACATTAGCCGCATTCCAGCTCGCTGAAAAACTTCGCTCAGAATTACCGCACTTAAGCACAATGTTGCATTGCAGCGGCGGTAACTTTAAAAAACAATTTAAACGCGCAGATAAGTCTGGTGCGACTCTAGCTCTTGTGCTTGGCGAAAGTGAAGTGCAAACTAATCAAGTTGTGGTAAAACACTTACTTGGCGCAGCAGAGCAGCAAACCATTGATGTGGACAATTTAATTGAACACGTGAAAGCCCAATTTTAATTTTAGAAGGATAGGAAAATGGCATATACCATTGAAGAAGAACAAGAACTGAACCAGTTAAAAGAATGGTGGAAAGACAATGGCAAAACCATTATTGCCGCTTTTATTCTTGGTGTAGGCGGGATGTTGGGCTGGCGTTATTGGCAGTCTTATCAAGCCAATCAAATCATGCAAGCGTCTGCTGAATATGATGCGTTAGTTTATACTGTGAACAAAGATGCCGCAGCACAACAAGCTAAAGTAGCTGAATTTGTGAAAGCGCATGATAAAACCAGCTATGCGGTATTTAGCTTATTAGATGAAGCAAAAGGTTTTGTTGCAAAACAAGATTACGCCTCTGCTGAAAATAGCTTGAAACAAGCGATTGCTCAATCACAAGATGATATCTTAACTTCTCTTGCAGCGCTTCGTTTGTCTGCTGTGCAATTCCAACAAGGTCAATTTGATGCAGCATTAGCAAGTCTAAATCAAGTGAAAAGCCAAGGCTTTAGTGCACGTAAAGATCTTTTAGCGGGCGATATTCAAATCGCAAAAGGCGATGTGAATGGTGCTAAAGCAAGCTTTGAGAATGCACAAAAAAGCGGTAACCCATTAGAAAAACAAATGGCGCAGATGAAATTAAATAATCTGTAATGTTTTAATTAGCCCGAATTGCTCGGGCTTTTTTATTGGATTTTTGATCTTATGATTCAGAAACCTATTGTGCCGCCACCCGTCATTTTTATTGGCTGTGCACTTATCATGACATGCTTACCTAATCCTTACCCTGTTACAATCAATATCGTGATTGCTTATCTGATTGCGTTGGCTTCATCTTTTGTTGGTTTTTTCAGTGTTTGGCAATTCTACAAAAATAAAGCCAATATTCATCCCATCCATTTAGAGAAAAGCAAAGTATTTGTGGTAAGTGGTATCTATCGTTTTAGCCGTAATCCCATGTATTTAAGCTTAGCTGGCTTGTTAGTGGCATGGGCGCTTTATTTGCAAAGTGCGGTTAGTTTTTTAGGTGTTTTTCTATTTATTTATCTCATCACACAATGGCAAATTAAACCTGAAGAATACTGGCTAGAGAAGAAGTTTGGTGAGTCTTATTTGGCTTACAAGAAAAAAGTGAGACGCTGGATTTAACCGATAAAAAAATCGCCTAAAAATAGGCGATTTTTTATATATTTTGAGAAGCGATTATTTAGCTGCACATCCGCAATCTGCTAATTTTTTAGCAAAACGCTCTGCAACGAAATCCCAGTTTACTACGTTCCAGAATTCTTTGATGTAGTCTGGACGACGGTTTTGGAATTTCAAGTAGTAAGCGTGTTCCCAAACGTCTAAACCTAAAAGTGGGAAACCTTCACAACCTGCGATTTCTTTACCCATTAATGGAGAATCTTGGTTTGCGGTAGAAACAACAGATAATTTACCTTGGTTGATCACTAACCATGCCCAACCAGAACCGAAACGAGTCGCCGCTGCTTTTTCAAATTCAGCTTTGAAGTTTTCTACAGAACCGAAATCACGTTCGATAGCGGCTTTTAAATCACCTTGTAAAGAGGTGCCTTTTTTCAATGATTTCCAGAATAAGCTGTGGTTTGCGTGACCGCCTGCGTTGTTACGTAATGCAGTACGTTTTTCAGCTGGGATTTTGTCTAATTGGCTGATTAATTGACCTGAGCACATTTCAGAAAATTCAGCAGGTAAAGTTTCTAACACCGCGTTTGCATTATTTACATAGGCTTGGTGGTGTTTAGTATGGTGAATTTCCATTGTTTGTGCATCAAAATGTGGTTCTAACGCATCATAAGCGTAGCCTAATTCAGGTAGAGTATAAGACATAATATGTTCCTTTTTTAAATGAAGTTAAGGTAATGTTTTTTGATAAAACAACATCAAAAAATAACTAAATAGTAGCAGAAAATTTGATTTAGATCATCAAATCTTTTAATTATTTGATTATCCGATGAAAAAGCTAGGAAAATTTAGTTTGTTTTAAATCAATAAACATGCCGATCTACTTCTAAATAGTTATACCCAGAGGGCTTTAAAATCTCGTCAAAATTTCCCCTTGTGGTAGAATACCCGCTGATTTTTCACAAGATTTTATTTTTAAGGCTGAGACTATGTTTCCTGCTCATCAACTTCAATTAGAACAATTAGCGTGTCAACGTGGCGATCGTGTATTGTTCACTGATCTTTCACTGCAATTTCAAAGCGGTGATTTCGTGCAAATTGAAGGGCACAATGGTATCGGCAAAACAAGTTTATTGCGGATTTTAGCCGGCCTTGCACAGCCTGTAGAAGGTAAAGTGCGGTGGAATTCAGACGAGATTACAAAACAACGCGAAGAATACCATCATCAGCTACTTTATCTCGGCCACCATTCTGGCGTGAAACCTGAATTAACGGCATGGGAAAATTTAAAATTTTATCAGCAGATTAGTCAAAGTCAGCAAGGCACCGATATTTTATGGGATGTACTTGAAACAGTAGGTTTACTTGGACGTGAAGATTTGCCTGCGGCTCAACTTTCAGCAGGTCAGCAAAAGCGCATTGCCTTGGCGAGATTATGGATCTCTGAAGCACCACTTTGGATTTTGGATGAACCTTTTACAGCAATAGATAAAAAAGGGGTTGAAGTTTTGACCGCACTTTTTGAAAATCATGCTAAAAGAGGTGGAATGGTGATTTTAACGAGCCATCAAGAAGTACCAAGTAGCCTATTAAAGAAAATCAATCTTGCTGATTATAAATATAACCCTTAGATTTTTATGATATTTTTACAGATTATAA
>CAKVVS010000104.1:0-5386 GCA_934834395.1 Parahaemophilus parainfluenzae
TTGCCAATCTGATTTTGTACCTAATAAGCCATGAAGAAAAACAAGATTCATCATAATAATGCCATATAAAGAAATCCCTCTATATAATAGGGGAAAAAATTATTCACCAATAACCGCGTGGCTGATTTGTTCAATCAAGCGCTTATAGGTTGCGCTGCCATCACTTGGGTTTGTTTTGATTTCAATTAATGTCGCACGGCGGCGAGTATAAGCTTGTTTTAACACGGAGCTTAAATCTGCCCAGGTGTAAGGCAAGGCATATTTTAAGCCAAACATTGCCGCGACTTGTGAGAAATCACCATTATGTGGCAAGCGATAGAACTGCTCTTTCACCTCTTCATCCACCGGCAACATATCAAAGATTGCACCACCATTATTGTTAATCACAAAAATAATGGTTGGTTGAGTGACATTCTTAAATAAGGCTAAAGAGTTCAAATCATAAAGCGTAGACGTATCGCCAATCATGGCCACCACAGGTTGATCGGCACCGATACCAATACCTGCAGCTGTAGCTAATAAGCCATCAATTCCGCTTGCACCACGGTTAGTGAAAATTGGATACCCTTCAGGTAATTTGGTTAATGCATCAACCAAGCGTACAAAAAGACTGTTTCCTAAGAACAAAATACCGTTGTAAGGTAAAACACGCTCAATATGATGTGCTAATGAAGCTTCATTAAGATTGCCGCCGACTTGTTGTTCGATAAAGGTTGCACAGAATTTAGAAAGCGCAAGTGGTTCGAGCAACCAAGGCTTTTGACGCAATGGCGGGTGTGCACGTAACCAATGATGAGCTTTGGCGTTAAAGCGAGTTTGTGTATGGTGGTTTGGATCAACTGCATTTTGACTTTGCTCCACCACCCAAAATTCGCCTTGGAATTCCGCTAAGAATTGGTTAATCCGTTTACTGATAAAACGAGAGCCAAATTGAATCACAATATCAGCTTGAAGTAATTTTTGCTTCACTGTTTGGTTTGCCAGCCAAATATCCGCATAAGGCATGAGAGGCTCAACACCTGATTGAATATCCGTCAGCAAAATCCACCCCATGGTATTTGCCCATGAGTTAATGCCCATTGCTTGTTCAGGCGTTAATTGCCCTGCCACAATCACACCACGTTTCGTACGCCAAGTATCCCAATTCTCGTGCATCAACACTTCTTGCTGTAATGGTTGATGAACAACCCAATTTTTAGGCTGGCTTAACCAACGTTGAATTGGCATTAACCATGGATGACCGTCAATTTCTTGCTCTTGGGCATTATAAAGTGGCTCTGCAAAAGGCACATTGATATGTACCACACCTGGTTGTTGTTTTTGTTTATAGCAAGCTTGTTCTAACGTCGAAATCAACCATTTCGCCGCATAATCTGCTTGAGGTTTCGGTAGATTGACACTTGCCACAGGGTAATCGGCAAACATATTTTGTTGCACGATAGCTTGATTCGCCCCACACTCCCATAATTCAGGTGGGCGATCAGCGGTAAGAATAATTAAATTCACGCCTGTTTGACGAGCTTCGATAATTGCTGGATATAAATTTGCTGCAGCAGTGCCTGAGGTTACAATCACAGCAACAGGTGCTTGTGTGGATTTTGCAATCCCCAAGGCAAAAAAGCCTAAGCCACGTTCATCAAAGTGACTATGGCAAGTTGCACGAGAAGCATTTTGTAAACGAACAGCTTCTAGCGTTAAAGGTGTTGAGCGTGAACCAGGCGCAATACAAAAGTGACTGACTCCTTGGCGAACCAAAGTTTCTAAGATCACCTTTGACCAACAACGATTAAATACGCTTACAGACATTCTTCTTATTCTCCGTTATTCTCTGCAAACAGGGAAATCAGCCCTGCCGCTTTACGTTCAATTTCTAACCACTCTTCTACAGGTTGTGAGCCTTCCACAATACCGGCTCCAGCAAATACACGCACTCGGTTTTCTTCAATAAAAGCCGAACGAATGGTGACACAAAATTCTGAGAGATGTTGACTCATCACGCCTAATGTACCCGCATACCAACGACGATCAAAAGTTTCAATTTCAGCCAGAGCTTTTTTCGCTTGTTGCTGCGGTAAGCCTGACACTGCAGCTGTTGGATGAATCGCCTTCAGTAAATCGGCATCCGTACAAAGTGCGGTCAAGTTTGCTTGCATTTTTCGAATCAAATGCTGCACTTTGCGTAGTGACTTTAATGCGACATCATCAACCGTAATTTGTTCCACTAAGTGACTGATATTTTGTGAAATATCTTCAACCACCAACCAGTTTTCATTGAGGTTTTTTTCATCATTTAATAACCAATTCGCACGTTCATTATTTTCACTTGGATTATCACTAACAGGCGCAGTCCCCGCAAGCGCTTCCGTAAATAACTGACGATCATCTCGAGCGAATAAGCGTTCTGGCGTCGAGCCCACAAAACAGTTTTCAGCATTATCTGCCCATAAAAAATGGTAACAACCACTATTTTTTGCTTGGCTTGCGGCAAGAAAATCTTTTCCGTTTAGCTCACCCTGAATACCAAACACGGTTTCATTAGCCAAAACAAGCTTGGTTAATTCCCCTTGTCGAATGCGAGCGAGTGCTTGATTGACCCAGTCACACCAAGCTTCTTGGTTTGCTTTTGGCACCACGCTTTCGATGGTTAATTGATTAAGGGGTAAAAGTGCGGTTGTTTTTTCGAATGAATTCAACACCGCTTTTGCTGAATCAAGCTCATTTGTTTCAACAAAAACAGAAACGACTGTCTCACCATTTTGCTGTTCAATTAAAACTTGCGGCAAAATAAACTGACTTTCACCTTGAAACTGTAAACCACCGACTAAAGGGAAATCGTGTTCTTGGATAAATTGCTGCGCCAAATTCACATCTGAAAATGACCGCACTTTACCCACGGCTGCGACGGTTTTAGCTTCATCACGAAAACGCAAATAAAATTGCGGATAGACTGGCTGCCCTTTCATCCACGCCAAAAGATCAACATCCGATTCCACCTTCGCTTGAAGATGTACAATAGATGCTTGCTGATCCGTTGTCGCCAAGGTTTCAAATTGGCGAATTAGCGCAGATTTAGCTTGTTCTAAAGGGGCCATGAAAAATAATAAAATACACAAAAAATTAGTCCATATTCTACCGCACTTTAATACATTCAAAAAATTTTTTTATTAAATCTTTTCAAGATAAGAATTTAAGCGTAAATTAGACGTAATTTTTGAATGAAAATCTAATTATCATAGGATGTTACTAATGAGATCTTTTCCGAAATCAGACAAATTAGAACACGTTTGCTACGATATTCGTGGACCGGTTCACAAAGAAGCTTTACGCCTAGAAGAAGAAGGCAATAAAATTTTAAAACTTAATATCGGCAACCCTGCCCCATTTGGTTTTGAAGCGCCAGATGAAATTTTAGTCGATGTGATCCGCAACCTACCCTCTGCACAAGGTTATTGCGATTCCAAAGGGTTGTATTCGGCACGTAAAGCTATCGTGCAATACTATCAATCTAAAGGTATTCATGATGCGACAGTAAACGATGTATACATAGGGAATGGTGTGTCTGAATTGATTACCATGTCCATGCAAGCACTTCTCAATGATGGTGATGAAGTCTTAGTTCCAATGCCTGACTATCCATTATGGACCGCGGCTGTGACGTTAGCTGGCGGAAACGCAGTACATTATTTATGTGATGAAGAAGCGGGTTGGTTCCCTGCTATTGATGATATTCGCGCGAAAGTCAATGCCAAAACCAAAGCTATCGTAGTAATCAACCCGAACAACCCGACAGGTGCGGTTTATAGCAAAGCGTTACTCGAAGAAATTATCCAAGTTGCACGTGAAAATAATCTGATTATTTTTGCTGATGAAATTTATGACAAGATTCTCTACGACGGTGCTATCCACCATCATATTGCTGCTCTTGCACCAGATGTATTAACCATTACATTCAATGGTTTATCAAAAGCGTATCGTGTTGCGGGTTTCCGTCAAGGTTGGATGATTTTAAATGGGCCAAAACAACATGCTAAAGGCTATATTGAAGGCTTGGATATGTTGGCGTCTATGCGTTTATGTGCAAACGTACCAATGCAACACGCCATTCAAACGGCATTAGGTGGCTATCAAAGTATTAATGAATTTGTTCAACCAGGCGGTCGTTTACTGGAACAACGCAATAAAGCCTATGATTTAATTACTCAAATCCCAGGCATTAGTTGCGTAAAACCAATGGGGGCAATGTATATGTTCCCGAAACTCGACATCCAAAAATTCAACATTCATAGTGATGAAAAATTTGTGCTCGATTTATTACGTAAAGAGAAAGTACTTCTCGTGCATGGTAAAGGCTTTAACTGGCACTCACCGGATCACTTCCGTGTGGTGACACTTCCTTATACCGGTCAATTAGAAGAAGCCATTGGCAAATTGGCACGTTTCTTAGAGACTTATCGTCAATAATAAAAAAGAGCGGTTAATTAACCGCTCTTTTTTTATTTCATGATTTATATCTAAGCCCAGAAATAACGCACAACATGGAAGAAAATTGGTGCGGAGAAACAAAGCGAATCCATACGATCTAAAATACCGCCATGACCGCTGATCATATTCCCCCAGTCTTTCACGCCCATACTGCGTTTCATTGCTGACATCACGAGTCCACCCAAGAATCCCATTAGGCAAATTAACATGCTCATTAAAAACGCCTGCCATGCATTAAATGGTGTCATCCAATGAAGTAGCATACCTAATAAACTTGCGCTTAATACACCACCGACAAAGCCTTCTACCGTTTTTGATGGAGACAAGGTTGGCGCAATTTTATGTTTACCGAAGAGTTTACCCCAAACGTATTGCAACACATCACTAGACTGTACCACCAAGATTAAGAAAATCATTAATAGAAGATTTTTTCCTTCATAACCTGAGATATCAAGTGTCAGTAAAGCCGGGATATGTGAAATACAGAATACGCTAATCATCAATGCCCACTGAATTTTTGTAGAACGATCTAAGAAATTCGCAGGGTCACCCAGTAATGCTGAAAGAATCGGTAAAAATAAGAAGCCATATACTGGAATGAAGATAGTAAACATACTAAACCAATCAATGGCGACTAAAAAATATTGTAATGGCAAGATCACATAAAAACAGGCTGCGAGTGCAAGATGATCGCCTCGACGAATATTCAATAGAGAAAGAAACTCACGCAATCCCATAAATGAAATAATCAAAAAGAGCACAATCACGCCATAAAAGCCCAATAAGCTCGCAATAAAGATAATCCCAATCATCACCCACCAAGCATTGATGCGTGCATTCAGATTATCAATAACACTATTAGGGGTATCCACACCTGCTCTGCGTTTTAAAACATATCCCACTG
>CAKVVS010000105.1:0-5384 GCA_934834395.1 Parahaemophilus parainfluenzae
TAGCTGCTTCTTACGACTGGACAGCAGACGGCAACGGCAGCGGTAAATTAACCAAAGGTAGCAGAGTTGTCACAAACACTCCACTTGCCAATTACAGCCTGCCTTCTTCCGGCAGAGATGAATTTTTTGGATATGGTGGCCCAAACCCTTATATGCCGGCACTTCATCACGGTAAGAATATTTACTTTGGGAATATGGAAAACGGCACAGTAACCCTGAAAAATAATATTGATCAGGGGGCTGGCGGGCTGACCTTTGAAGGGGATTTTGTGGTACAGCCTACCACCGATGAAACTTGGAAAGGTGCCGGTGTTTCAGTAAGTGAAGGCAGTACGGTGACGTGGAAAGTCAAAAATCCGGCAGGCGATCGTTTGTCTAAAATTGGGCAAGGCACGTTATTGGTCAACGGTAAAGGCGAAAACCTAGGCGATATCAGCGTGGGGGACGGTGTTGTCGTTTTAAATCAACAAGCGGACGAGCAAGGCAAAAAACAGGCCTTTAATCAACTAGGTATTGTGAGCGGTCGCCCTACGGTGAAATTAGAAAGTGCCGACCAAGTCACTCCGAATAATATTTATTTCGGCTTCCGTGGCGGTCGTTTAGATCTCAACGGTCATTCGCTTAACGTTAAAAGTATTAAAAAAACACAATAAGGCGCGCAAATTGTCAATCATAACAAAGACACAGCCGCAACCATCACGATTCGTGGTAATGCGCAAATTAATAATGAAAAGAACATTAATCAATCTAAAGCCACGGCGTTTAACGGCTGGTTTGGTGAAACCAATGCCACACTTCACAACGGTCGATTAAATATCGATTATCAACCTACGCACACGGACAGCGTTTTTCTATTGTCAGGCGGAGCCAACTTAAACGGCAATATTACGCAAGAAAACGGTACTTTGGTCTTTAGTGGTCGCCCAACGCCTCATGCCTATAACCACCAAAACCGACCGGCATTAATTGGCCGTCCGCAAGGGGAAGTAGTGATTGACGATGACTGGCTAAGTCGTACCTTTAAAGCGGAAAAATACATCATTAACGGTGGAAGTGCGGTCGTTTCTAGAAACGTTTCTGCGATAAACGGCGATTGGCAATTAAGCAACAATGCCAATGCCATATTGGGTGTTACCGACAAACAGGCGAATTTCATTTGTGCCCGTTCTGACTGGACGGGGTTGACCAAATGCGCCAACCAAACCTTATCCGATAAAGTCTTTGCGAGCATTGAACGCAGCAAAATCAATGGTAATTTTACCCTGAATGACAATGCCAAATTATCGGTGCTGGGACTTGCTGATGTTACGGGCAATGTGGCATTACAAGGGCAAAGCCAATATCGCTTAGCGCATAACGCCACTCAAACTGGCACACTTGTGCTGAATAACCAAACTGTGGCAACGGTTGAAAATGCTACGTTGGCGGGCGATGCGACGCTTTCTGATCAGGCAAAATTAAATTTCGTTAACGCCCGTTTTGATCATCAAATTCAAGGAAGTAAAGATACCTTGGTTTCCTTGTCAGACAATGCAAACTGGACGTTACCAAGCAGTACAACAATTGGCAATTTAACCCTTAATAACAGCCAAATTACGCTTAATCCGGATTTTGCGACTCAAACGAATAATCAAACATTTAATCAACTCACCGTGCTAGGCGATTTAAGCGGAAACGGCACCTTTAATTACCGCACTTATTTGCAGGAAAACAAAGGCGATCATGTGGCAGTGCATGGTTTGGCAACAGGGAATTTTGTATTAAATGTACGCAATACCGGTGCTGAACCACAAACCTTGCAACAACTCAGCCTGCTGACCCTTAAAAACACCGCTCAGACTGACAACGTCAATGTTGCTTTGGCGAATGGTACAGTGGATGTGGGAACCTATCGCTATGAGTTGAAAAATGACAATCATGATTACCGCTTATACAACCCAAGAAAAGAACAAGAGCTTGTTGATCAAGCTCGTTTAGCAGAGGAAAAACGTAAAGCCGACGAAGCCGCACGTCTCGCTGAAGAAAAACGCAAAGCCGAAGAAGCTCAAATTGCAGAAGCTAAGGCAAAAGCTGAAGAATTACGTTTAGCAGAAGAGCAGCAAAAAGAAGAATTGCGTCTAGCCGAAGAAAAACGTAAAGCGGAAGAAGCTGCTCGTTTAGCGGAAGAAAAACGTAAGGCGGACGAAGCGATTCGTCTAGCCGAAGAAAAACGCAAAGCGGAAGAAGCGGCACGTTTAGCAGAGGAAAAACGTAAAGCGGAAGAAGCGGCACGTCTAGCCGAAGAAAAACGTAAAGCAGATGAAAAACGTAAAGCAGATGAAGTGGCACGTCTCGCTGAGGAAAAACGTAAAGCGGAAGAAGCGGCTCGTTTAGCGGAAGAAAAACGTAAAGCTGATGAAGCCGCTCGATTAGCAGAAGAAAAACGCAAGGCAGAAGAACAGGCTCGTTTAGATGCACAGCGTAAAGCGTTGGAACAAGAAAGTGCGGTCAAAAAACAAAAAGAATTGATTAGCCGTTATGCTAATAGCGCGTTATCCGAATTATCGGCGAGCGTGAATAGTGCGTTATTGGCACAAGATGAATTAAACAAACATTTAGTGTCAGAGAACAACACCAATGTTTGGGCAAATACGTTATATTCTTCCCGCCATTATGATGCTGATGAGTTCCGTGCGTATCAACAAAAAGCACGTTTGACACAAGTTGGTGTGCAACATATTGATACGAATCACCGCTTAGGCTTGTTGTTCTCTCATTCTCGAGTAAGCAATGCTTTTGATGACAACATTAGTAGCAAAGGCCGCTTAAATATGCTGTCTGCTTTTGCTAAATATGATTTTGAAAATGGCTTAAACCTCTCTGCCGATGCAGGATATGGTTTAAGTGCGGGTGAAATTCGTGGTGAATCTCAAAATGCCAAAATAAAACGTCGCATCGCAACAATTGGCATGGGCTTGGGTTATCAACTGAATTTAGATAAACTGGCCATCCGACCACATGTTGGCATTCATCGTTATTATATTTCTGCCGATAGTTACACTTATGCCGGCGTGAATGTGCATTCTCCGAAAATGAGCTTTAACGCTTATCATGCCGGTGTAACTGTGGATTATGCCTTTATGCCGTGGGAAGGCGTTACTATCCGACCGGCATTGACGTTGAATTACGTCGATGCATCCGATTCCCAGGTGGCAGTGCAAGTTAATCAATCACAGTTAACACAACGTTTTGATCGTTACTGGCAACAGGAAATTGGGGTCACTACGGATTTTGCTAGTTGGCAGATTACGACTTATGCAGGAAAAAGTCGTGGTAAACAACTAGATAAACAATATCATATTGGTTTGAAAGTGGGCTATCGTTGGTAACACGTTATAAATGAGGTAAATATAGGTATTCATTTCATTAAATATGAATATTTTGAACTTATTTTTTGTGATAGTGTAGGAAACTACAAACATCCATTCTGGTCTGAGGTATACAGGGTAGTCAGTTGAAAAAGGAGAAAAGTTAAATGAAGAAAGTATCCCAAACTTTAACCGCACTTTTACTCAGCTCAGTCGTTGTAAGCAGTGTATTCGCAACAGAAAATCATCAAAATGCAGCAAGTGCAGATTATGAACTCGAGAAAGTCTTAATTTTCAGCCGCCATGGGTTACGCTCACCAGTGGAAAAAGACCCACAAGAAATGGCAAAATATTCGCCGTATGCGTGGGCAAAATGGGATGTGCCATCAGGTTATCTCACCGCAAAAGGCACAGTACTGGAAACTTACTTTGGGCAATATTTAGGCCAATGGCTTGCGGACAAAGGGTTATTAACCACAGGACGTTGTGCATCAGGTGAAGGCATTTTTGCTTATGCCAATGGCGTGCAACGAACCATTGCAACAGGGCAAGCAATTGTGGCTGGCGCTTTTGCAGGTTGTAATGTGCAATTACAACACCACGGAAAAATAGGTTCAGAAAAAGATCCGATTTTTAACACCCAAGCGCATAATCCAAGTAAAGCCTTAATTGAATCTGCAAAAAGCAAAGTAGATTTAAATGCGTTACAGCAAAAACTTGCTCCGAATTATGCACTGTTAAGTGAGATAATTGATTACAAAAATTCACCAAACTGCTTGCAAAAAGGTGAATGTGATTTAGGTGGGAAACTAGGCGAATACAGCATAAAAGATGGTAAGTCGGTTAAAATTACCGGCTCGATCAGCACAGGAAAGAAAATTGTCAGCGCATTATTGCTAGCGCATTATGTGGGCAAACCTGATGCAGAAATCGCAAACGGTCGTGTGGATAGCCAAGAAAAATGGCGTGCGATTAACGAAATTAAAAACGAATATTACCGCACTTTATTTAAAAATAACGAAGCGTTAGCTCAAAATGCTTCATATCCGTTATTGGCATTTATTCAGCAACAGCTAAATAGCAAAAATAAAATTAACTTATTGGTTGGACATGATTCGAATATCGTCGCTCTGCTTGCAGCACTAGGCGTTGAGCCTTATGAATTGAATGATTCATTGGAAAATATTCCAATCGGTGGCAAGTTGTTGTTTGAAGTGTGGAGGCATAAACCGAGCGGTAAGTTAAAATTTAAGTTGGATTATGTTTATCAAAGCACAGAACAACTGATTAACATCACACCGCTAAGCTTAGCAACACCACCAAACCAAACAGCATTAACCCTCAAAGGCTGTGAAAAAGATGAAAATGGCTTTTGTGATTACGAGCGTTTTCAACAGGTTTTGAGGGAGAGTATTGAAAACGGTAAGAAATAGCGTTCATGCAACCCTATGAAAAATACTTAAAAGAGAATTCGCAGAAATTGCGAGTGGATCAAACTGATGCGGAAAGAAAATTATGGCAACGCATCAATCGAGATCAATTATTAGGATTTCGATTTAATCGACAAAAGCCACTTTTAAGTTATATCGTTGATTTTTATTGTGCGAAAGCAAAGCTGATTATCGAATTAGATGGTAGTCAGCACTATGAGCCCGATTATCAGGAAAAAGACGCATTGCGAGATGCAGAATTAAATTCACTTGGTTTTACGGTGATGCGATTTAGCAATGATGAGGTCATGAGTGAAATTGAAGCGGTAGTAGAGCAGATTTATTTGTTTTTAGAGAATGTAAGGGCTGATTGAGTATGAGCGTTAAGTAGCTCTACCAAATCTCCCCTACCCCTCTTTGCTAAAGAGGGGGGCGTTCTTGAGTGAATTGACAGTAACGGGCTATTTATATTTTAGAATATGAGGGATTATTGAGTATGAGGTTGGATTAACCTCTGCCACAAACGCAAGCGTTTGAACGTTGCTTTAGCAACGGCACGAAGTGCGAGCGAAGCGAGTAAATCTCCCCTAACCCCTCTTTGCTAAAG
>CAKVVS010000106.1:0-5382 GCA_934834395.1 Parahaemophilus parainfluenzae
CTTCTGGAGAGCCTGGAGGACCTCCCCAAATGTGATCACCGTGATCGTAGAAAATTTCAGTACATGGACCACAAGGACCGGTATCACCCATTGCCCAGAAGTTATCTGATGCATAAGGCGCACCTTTGTTATCACCGATACGAATAATACGCTCTGCTGGCACACCAACTTCTTTATGCCAAATATCATAAGCTTCATTATCAGTTTCATACACGGTTACCCATAATTTTTCTTTTGGTAACCCGAGCCATTGTGGAGAGGTTAAGAACTCCCACGCAAAATTAATTGCATCATGTTTGAAATAGTCGCCAAAGCTGAAGTTGCCAAGCATTTCAAAGAAAGTATGGTGACGCGCCGTATAACCGACGTTTTCTAAGTCATTATGCTTACCACCTGCGCGCACACAACGTTGTGCAGTTGTCGCACGTGAGTAAGGACGTTTATCCATACCAAGAAACACGTCTTTAAATTGGTTCATACCGGCATTAGTAAAAAGCAATGTCGGATCATTTTCAGGCACAAGCGAACTACTTGCGACGACCTGATGCCCCTTGCTATGGAAAAAATCAAGGAATGACTGTCTAATTTCTGCTGTTGTTTTCATTGATAAAACCTTGTGTCTCTATCTCGATCACGATTTATAAAAAAGCTCACTATTCTTGCATATTTTGACCTAGAGAAAAAGGCTTTTTCACTGATCTTAAAAAAGAAAACCGCACTCTACTGCATTAATTGAGAAGTGCGGTTAAAATTTACGTTATTTTAATAGGGCTAAAAATAATTTTTGATCACTATTCGTCGCGAAGTGGCACAACCAACATATCAATTTTAATCGTATTCATCACTTGACGTGTTGAAGACATTAATTTACTCCAGAAATCTTGGTGATGACCTGTCACTAATAGATCTACATCATACTGATCAATAGCGTCTGTCAAAACTTGACCTAAATCACCGCTACCGCTCAATTTTTCTTTTATTGGATAACCCGCATGTTCCGCTAAATTAATTAGCGCTTTTTGGGTTTCGCTCGAGATTCTATCTTGCATTGATGACATATTGACATCAATTAAACCAGTATAGAGATCCGAGAAGTTTACATCTACATGAATAATAGAAAGTTGCGCATCATTACGTTTTGCAATTCCCACGGCTTTTTTGAGTAGAAATTCACTTTCGTCAGAAAGATCTACCGCAACTAAAACGTGTTTGTACATAATCGACTCCTTACTGATTTGATTGGTCTTTTTTATCTAACAGTATATTAGCACCTTAACTGCACAAAAAACTTGCACTAGATCACAATTTTGAGAATTCTTCTCAATTTTTCATTAAATTTTCAATGTCATCGATTTCTTTTGGTGCCGCCGCGGTCAGATTTTTATTGCCATATTCAGTCATTAGCAAGTTATCCTCAATACGCACACCAATGCCTTTATATTGCGCTGGCACATCCGCCTCTTCTGAAATATAAATACCTGGCTCAACAGTGATGATCATCCCCACTTCAAGCGTACGGCTACGATCATCGTCGTAGCGACCAACATCGTGCACATCCAAGCCAAGCCAATGGCCTAAACCATGCATATAAAATTGACGATAAGCTTTTTCTTCAATCAGCTTATCTACATCCCCTTTCAGAATGCCTAAATCCACCAAGCCTTGAGTTTTAATACGGATCACTTCATCATTTGCCAGTTTAATTGAATTACCAGGCACTAATAGCTCAATCGCACGTTTTTGTGCTTTTAAAACTAATTCATAAATCTCACGTTGTGGCTGCGTAAATTTACCGTTCACCGGGAATGTACGTGTGATATCACCTGCATACATAGCAAATTCACAACCAGCATCAATTAACACAAGATCGCCATCTTTCAAAGGTTGATCATTTTCAGTGTAGTGCAAGATACAGGCATTATCGCCCCCGGCAATAATGGAATTGTAAGACGGGAATCTTGCTCCATGACGATTAAATTCATGCAGAATTTCGCTTTCTATTTCATATTCAAAACGATTTGGGCGAGTCACTTGCATCGCCTTAATATGCCCAAATGCCGTAATCTGTCCCGCTTGTTGCATTAAGCGAATTTCGTTTGGAGATTTGATTAAGCGCATTTCACTTAACATCGGCTGCCAATCAAAAACAGCATAAAATTTCACCGCACTTTCAGCTAATAATTTATCTCCCCAAGGATGACGATCGGCCACATGATAAAGTGCGGTTAATTTTTCCGTTAATTTTGGAAATTCTGTTTTAAAATCATCGATAGAATAGGCCTCATCGACATTGAGTTTTTGCGGTGCGCGCTCAACGCCTAATCGGCGACCATTCCAGGTTTCAAGCAAAGGATCTCGCGGACGAAGAAATATCATTGCCTTTTCTGCATCTTCCGTTTTAATCAATAACAACGCTGCATTTGGCTCATTAAATCCCGTTAAATACCAAAAGTAACTGTCTTGACGGAAAGGAAAATCGCAGTCGTTATTACGACGTTTTTCAATTTCGGAAAATAGCAATAAAGCAGAATTTGGCTGCATTTGTGCGAATACTTTTTGACGACGTTCTGTAAATTCTTCTTGCGGTAATGCCGCCATGTATGCGAGATCCATGTTTCGTTCCTTTTAATGTAATATCGGTTTTATTTCTTGTGCATCATCGTTGAAATGGGTGTAAAACAGCATGGCAATGGTGCGAACATATTCAATAATTTCTTCTAGGGCTTCAGCAAGCTCTTCTTCGTCATCATCTTCTTCATAACCAAGCTGACAAATATCTTGTAAATCATCTACCGCTTCGCCAATTTCGCCTTTTTCTTTACCCAATTCAGTCTGAACAAGCCCTAAACCCAGTAAAAATTGGTTTGCCCAGTCTGATAGACTGTCTGCACGTGCAAACACACTCTCATCTTCTGTTAATCCCAATTCAAAATCAAACCCTTCTACATCTCCTAAGGTTTTACCAATCTGTTCATAGATTTCGGTAATTGGCTGAATTAATGCGGTTGGATAGGCGTGGTTATCGTTACTGAATTGATATAAAAGCGGTAACCAGCTTTGATCTTTCAGTCCACCACAAATTAAGCCGCTCAAAAAGCCATGTAATTCAGTTGCATTAATACCAATACCGGCAGATTTGAGTTGTTGATTAAGTTCAGTTTGGGAAATTGTCATTGTTATACCTATAAAATCATCGAAAACCATTAAAGTGTAGCACCACACAAATAAAAATGCGATCGCATTTCTATAAAGAAAAACGATCGCACTTTCTTTCGCAAAGGGGAATTACATCATTCCGCCCATGCCTCCCATACCGCCCATGCCGGCAGCGCCTAAATCGGCTTTATCATCTTTTGGAAGATCGGTCACCATACATTCTGTGGTAATCATTAAGCCCGCTACAGAAGCCGCGAATTGTAATGCAGAACGAGTGACTTTAGTTGGATCTAGAATACCCATTTCGATCATGTCGCCATACTGTTCAGTACCTGCGTTATAACCAAAGTTACCTTCGCCATTTTTAACCGCACTTGCCACAACAGATGCTTCTTCACCTGCGTTAGTGACGATTTGACGAAGTGGCGCTTCCATTGCACGTAATGCAAGTTTGATACCTACATCTTGTTCTTCGTTATCACCTTTTAAGGTTGCTGCGACTTTGGTTGCAGCACGAACTAATGCAACACCACCACCAGCAACGATACCTTCTTCAACAGCAGCACGAGTAGCATTTAAAGCATCTTCGATACGGAGTTTTTTATCTTTCATTTCAACTTCTGTTGCTGCACCAACTTTGATTACAGCGACACCGCCGGCAAGTTTAGCCACGCGCTCTTGAAGTTTTTCTTTGTCATAATCAGAAGTTGATTCTTCGATTTGTTGACGAATTTGCGCTACGCGACCTTTTATTTGCGCTTCATCACCCACACCATCGATAATCGTGGTATTATCTTTGTTGATGACAACACGTTTTGCTTGACCTAAATCTTCTAATGTCGCTTTTTCAAGCTCCATACCGATTTCTTCAGAAATCACAGTACCTGCTGTTAAGATCGCAATATCTTGTAACATTGCTTTACGACGATCACCAAAGCCTGGCGCTTTCACTGCAGCCACTTTTACGATACCGCGCATGGTGTTCACCACTAAAGTTGCAAGCGCTTCACCTTCGATATCTTCAGCAATAATTAATAATGGTTTACCCGCTTTTGCCACACCTTCTAATACTGGAAGTAATTCACGGATATTTGATACTTTTTTATCCACTAAAAGAATGTATGGGTTGTCTAATTCAACAGTTGCCGTTTCTGGTTTGTTGATGAAATAAGGTGATAAGTAACCACGATCGAATTGCATCCCTTCCACAACCGCTAATTCATCATCAAGACCAGTACCATCTTCTACGGTAATCACGCCTTCTTTGCCCACTTTTTCCATTGCTTGAGCAATTAATTGACCCACAATGCTGTCAGAGTTAGCCGAAATTGTCCCTACTTGCTCAATTTCTTTAGAGGTTTCGCAAGGTTTAGATAAATTTTTAAGCTCAGAAACAACCGCACTTACCGCTTTATCGATACCACGTTTTAAATCCATTGGGTTCATACCTGCAGCCACAGCTTTTAAGCCTTCATTTACGATAGCTTGAGCAAGAACTGTCGCAGTCGTTGTACCGTCACCTGCTGCATCATTGGCTTTAGAGGCAACCTCTTTCACCATTTGTGCACCCATGTTTTCAAATTTATCTTCTAATTCAATTTCACGTGCGACAGACACACCATCTTTAGTGATGGTTGGTGCACCAAATGATTTATCTAAAATGACATTACGACCTTTAGGGCCAAGGGTCACTTTTACTGCATCTGCTAATACATTCACGCCTTTAAGCATTTTTACGCGTGCATCGTTACCAAATTTTACGTCTTTTGCTGCCATTTTCTTTTTTCCTTAATTTAAATTATTCCACAATCGCCAAAATGTCGTTTTCAGAAATGATTAACACTTCTTCACCATCGATTTTTTCACTTTTCACGCCATAACCATCATTGAAAATGACTGTATCGCCAACTTTTACATCTAAAGGTTGAACGGTACCATTTTCCAAAATACGACCTTTACCCACTGCCAATACTTTCGCACGGGTTGATTTAGTCGCCGCTGAACCGGTTAATACGATACCGCCAGCTGAACGAGTTTCTACTTCTTCACGTTTAATGATTACACGATCGTGTAAAGGACGAATATTCATGATTAATTTCCTTCTTATTAAAATAAAGTGCTTTAAATGTGGGGATAACTTTTTCGGTTTCAAGGGGATAAATAAAAAAATTTCACCCTAAAAAAATTTATGCCAGAAATAAAAATATCTCTTATACGTCTTATTTG
>CAKVVS010000107.1:0-5359 GCA_934834395.1 Parahaemophilus parainfluenzae
GAGCTAGGCAGTGAGGGAAACGATAACTTCCGCATTAAACGCTACATTGCGAAATACACTATCAACCCAGCAATTGCACATGGTATTTCAGATCATATTGGTTCGTTAGAAGTGGGCAAAATTGCAGATATCGTGTTATGGAAACCGATGTTCTTTGGGGTAAAACCGGAAGTCGTGATTAAAAAAGGCTTTATTAGCTACGCCAAAATGGGCGATCCAAATGCCTCAATTCCAACGCCACAGCCAGTGTTCTACCGCCCAATGTACGGTGCACAAGGTTTAGCAACAGCACAAACAGCGGTATTCTTTGTTTCACAAGCCGCTGAAAAAGCCGATATTCGTGCGAAATTCGGTTTACACAAAGAAACCATTGCCGTGAAAGGCTGCCGCTGCGTGGGTAAAAAAGATCTCGTTCACAACAATGCAACACCTGAAATCACGGTAGATCCAGAACGCTATGAAGTGCGTGTAGATGGTGAGTTAATTACCTGCGAACCCGTGGATACAGTGCCATTAGGACAACGATATTTCTTGTTCTAATAAAAATTCACGCTATTCAATAATAAAGAAAGTGCGTGTTATTACATGCACTACTTTTAAATTTATAAATATGAAAATCATTAACCCTATTTTGCCGATTATGGATACCATTTTAGGCAATTTAACTAGCCTTCAAGCTGAAGGCAAAATTACCCATCAAACCATTGAACGCGTGGCATTGCAGTGGTATGAGAGTGAGCGCAACATTCTGCGTAAAACCACAAATACGGGGCGTGAAGTGGCATTTCGCCTACTCAAAGAAGGGCAACGTTTAAAACACGATGATGTGGTGTTTATCAGCGATGAATTAGTTATCGCAATTGAAATTTTACCAAGTGAAGTGATTGTGCTATCGCCGAAAACCTTGCCTGAAATGGCTCGCGCTTGTTATGAAATCGGTAATAAACATTCGCCACTCTTTTTAGATGGCGATGAAGTGACATTACCTTACGATAAGCCAATGTTTGAATGGTTACAAGCGGCGGGATTTCACCCGCAAAAAGCTGAACGCCGTTTAAGCCAAGCGTTAAGAGCAAATTCTGCACGGGGGCATGGGCATTCTAATAGTCATTCGCACGATCATCATGGCTATCACCATCATGGAGACGGCAATTGGCATCAACATTAAACCGAAGCCTAGCAGATTTAGGCGCATTGTTGCACTTGGTTGACCCAACTTTACCAATTGGGGGCTTTAATCATTCAAACGGTTTAGAAACCTTTGTTCAACAAGGTATTGTTTCGACAAAACCAAGCCTAGAAGAATATGTGCAAACCCAGCTTTTGCAAAACTGGGTGTATAACGATGGCGCTTATCTTTCGCTCGCATTTGAAGCCATGGCTGACAATGATTTTGAGCGCTTGTGTGAATTAGATTATTCGTTATCTGCGACCAAAATTGCGCGAGAAAGCCGCGAAGGCAGTTTTAAACTTGGCGTGCGGTTATTAAAAATTTTTATCCGCTATGAACAACACCCAATGTTGAGTCAATTTCAGCAAGCAATTCAGAATAAAACCGTGCAAGGCTATTTCCCGATTGTGTTTGCTATGGTGGCGCAAGTAATGGGGCTTAGCAAAGCAGATACTCTTTATGCGTTCTACTACAATGCAGCAGTTGGTACCATTACCAATGGTGTAAAACTCATTCCGCTCAGCCAAATGGATGGGCAAGATATTCTGTTTGATTTGCGTAGTGCGCTCTTGCAAGCTGTCGAATTAAGCCTTGAGCCAAATCTTGATTGGCTAGGTGCAGCAACTCTCGCAAATGACATCCGCTCCATGCAGCACGAAGTGCTTTATACGCGGCTTTATATGTCGTAAGAGCGGTCATTTTTTATTGAATTTTTACTTATCGTTGAGGATATAAAAGCACCTCTACGATAATCAACACAAAAGGAACATTATGCGTAACTACATTAAAATTGGCGTAGCAGGCCCTGTTGGTGCAGGCAAAACCGCGTTAATTGAAAAACTAACTCGTGAAATCGCAAGCCGCTACAGCGTGGCAGTAATTACTAACGATATTTATACCCAAGAAGATGCGGAATTTTTAACGAAAAATAGCCTACTTCCGCCAGAGCGAATTATGGGCGTGGAAACAGGCGGTTGCCCGCATACGGCAATTCGTGAAGATGCGTCAATGAACTTAGAAGCAGTCGATGAAATGGTTGCTCGTTTTCCCGATGTAGAAATCGTCTTTATTGAATCTGGTGGTGATAACTTATCTGCCACCTTTAGTCCGGATTTAGCGGATGTGACTATTTTCGTGATCGACGTTGCACAAGGCGAAAAAATCCCTCGTAAAGGTGGCCCAGGTATTACCCGTTCAGACTTATTAGTGATTAATAAAACTGACCTAGCGCCATTCGTTAGTGCTGATTTAAGCGTCATGGAACGTGATGCACGTCGTATGCGTAACGGTCAGCCGTTTATCTTTACCAACTTAATGAAGAAAGAAAATTTAGATGGTGTAATTGGCTGGATTGAGAAATATGCTTTATTGAAAAATATAGAAGAACCTAAAGCCTTAGTGAGATAAAGCACTCCCCCTCTTCTTTAGGAGGGGGACTTTTACAAATTTAATCAATTATGAACAGTACGCTCAAACTCTCAACTAAACTTTCTCCAAGCGGTAAAACTCAGCTTGCGGAATATTTTGCTACCCCACCTTTTAAAGTCGTGACATTACCTGCTTATGCGGATGTTTGGACGAATGGACTTAATGCCATTCAAATGTCTTCTTCGCCAGGACTCTTATCTGGGGATCGTATTGATATTCAAATAACGCTCGCAGAATTGACCGCACTTTCTTTAAACACACAGGCATTTACCCGTGTTCAGGCGATGAATGAAGGCGATTTTGCTGAACAAAACACGTTCATTCAGCTTGAAGAGAATAGCCGTTTATTTTATTTGCCCCACCCATTGGTATTGCATAAGGATTCTGCAATTAAACAAAAAACATTCATCAATATGCTGCCCAATAGCACTCTGATTTACGGCGAGATTGTGGCTATTGGCCGCGTAGCAAATAATGAACGTTTTGAATTTCGTCAATTTTCTTCACATCTGAAAATTCAGCTGTTGCAAAATAACGGGCAAACTAAACCGCTTGTTTTGGATTGTATTCAATGGCAGCCTGAACAAATGAAATTGACTGCATTAAGCCAAATGGAAGATTTTTCACATCAAGGCTCATTGGTTTATCTCAATTTGCAGAAAACACCAACTGACGTTAAACAAATTGTTCAAACACTTCAACAACAAGAAAGCGAAAAATCGCTACTGATTGGTGTTTCTCAATTAAATAAAGGAGGACTTATTGTTAGAGTGCTTGGGCATCGCGCTGAACTCATTCAAAAGCTCTTTGAGAAGATCGGTGAGCAACTAAAATCAGCATAAAATTAATATTACCTGTTGATTTTCCCCTAAAAAAATTTATGCGAGAAATGAAAATATCTCTTATACGTCTTATTTGAAATGTGATCCACGTCAAATTTATTTTCTATGTAAATTCCTATAATTACCTCAAATTAATTAACAACCAAAAAAGGTGATTAAAATGACTCAATACAGAAAAGAAGTGGATTTATTAGGTGAACGTGATGTGCCAGCTGATGCATACTGGGGTATCCATACCTTAAGAGCGGTTGAAAACTTCAATATTTCTAATGTAACCATTTCTGATGTACCGGAATTTGTTCGCGGCATGGTAATGGTTAAAAAAGCGACTGCCCTAGCGAATGGTGAATTAGGTGCTATTCCAAGTGATATTGCAAAAGCAATTGTAGCTGCTTGTGATGAAATTCTTACCACGGGGAAATGCTTAGATCAATTCCCATCTGATGTATATCAAGGTGGTGCGGGTACTTCTGTCAATATGAATACTAACGAAGTGGTTGCTAACCTCGCGCTTGAAAAAATTGGTCATAAAAAAGGTGAATATGATGTTATTAACCCAATGGACCACGTGAACGCTAGCCAATCTACCAACGATGCGTATCCTACCGGTTTCCGTATTGCAGTATATAACAGCATTTTGAAACTTATCGACAAAATCCAATACTTACATGATGGTTTCGATAATAAAGCAAAAGAATTTGCTAAAATTTTAAAAATGGGTCGTACCCAATTACAAGATGCGGTACCTATGACCGTTGGTCAAGAGTTTAAAGCCTTTGCCGTATTACTTGAAGAAGAAGTACGTAACTTAAAACGTACCGCTGAGTTGCTCCTTGAAGTCAACCTTGGTGCAACCGCAATCGGTACTGGTTTAAATACACCACAAGGTTATACAGAATTAGTAGTAAAACACCTTGCCAAGGTAACTGGATTACCTTGCGTACCCGCTGAAAACTTAATCGAAGCAACATCTGACTGTGGTGCTTATGTCATGGTTCATGGTGCATTAAAACGTACCGCTGTAAAACTCTCTAAAGTATGTAACGACTTACGTTTACTCTCTTCTGGCCCACGTGCAGGTATTAAAGAAATTAACTTACCTGAATTACAAGCGGGTTCTTCTATCATGCCTGCAAAAGTAAACCCTGTTATTCCAGAAGTGGTAAACCAAGTATGCTTTAAAGTAATTGGTAACGATACTACCGTTACTTTCGCATCTGAAGCGGGTCAATTACAATTAAACGTAATGGAACCAGTGATTGGTCAAGCAATGTTTGAATCTATCGACATCTTAACCAATGCTTGCGTGAACTTACGCGATAAATGTGTAGACGGTATTACTGTAAACAAAGAAATTTGTGAAAACTACGTATTTAACTCAATCGGTATCGTAACTTACTTAAATCCATTTATCGGTCACCATAATGGCGACTTAGTGGGTAAAATCTGTGCTCAAACCGGTAAAGGCGTACGTGAAGTGGTATTAGAAAAAGGTTTATTAACCGCAGAACAATTGGATGATATCCTTTCTGTAGAAAACTTAATGAACCCAACTTACAAAGCAAAATTAAATAAATAATCTCGCTGAGGTATAAAAAGAGCGGTCAATTTTGACCGCTCTTTTTCATTTAAAATGGAAACAGTATTGGCACAATAAAAACAGTCACCAACATAACAATTAAGGTAAAAGGCACACCGATTTTAATAAAGTCAGCAAATTTGTAGCCACCTGGCCCCACCACCATGGTATTCACAGGAGAAGAGACTGGTGTCATAAATGCAGCAGAAGCCGCAATCGCGACAACCATCGCAAATGGCACGGGAGATACATTAAGCTGTGTCGCAAGAGAAATCGCAATAGGTGCCATTAAAATTGCAGTGGCTGTATTCGAAATAAACAACCCAACTAATGCACAAA
>CAKVVS010000108.1:0-5330 GCA_934834395.1 Parahaemophilus parainfluenzae
AGGCTGAGCCATTTGATCTTCGCCATTCGGTTGAGAGATTAATAATGACACCCAATCGCCTGCTTTAACATCTAACTCTTTGGCAATACCAGAGCCCAGCACCAATCCACTTTCTTCTGCGAATTTCTGCCAGCCATCACCTTCCACAAACTTACCAAGAGAACTCACTTGATCTTCAGCTTGTTTATCTACCCCTTTCACTTGTACAACTTTAAGTTTATTACCATTTTCGACTAAGGCAGTAAAACTCACAAAAGGTGAAAGTGCGGTAATTTTTTTGTTTGTTTTTAGACGTTCCGCAAGGTTCTGCCAATGGTTTAATGTGGCTTCATTGGCATGTGGATTAACGGTGATTTCCGTATGTGGCACGACGGCCAAAATACGTGAATTCAATTCACGCTCAAAACCATTCATCGCACTTAATCCTACAATTAACACTGCCACACCAAGGGCAATACCAATTGCAGAGAATTTTGAAATTAACGCAACTAAAGGATTTTTCTGCTTACCACGTTGATAACGCCAGCTAATAAAAAATGGCGTATTCATTATACACCTTCCTTCAAAATACCATCTTGCATGACTAAACGACGTGATAATTTTTCAGCAAGCCCCATGTCGTGAGTGACTAATAAAAAAGCGATATTTTGCTCTTGGTTAAGTTGTTGAATGAGTTCAAAAATGCTTTCTGTAGTCTTGTGATCGAGATTCCCTGTGGGCTCATCCGCTAAAACTAACGATGGATTATTCACTAAAGCACGGGCAATCGCGACACGTTGACGTTCACCACCCGAAAGTGCTGATGGACGGTGAGTAATGCGATGACTTAATCCCACCGCACTTAGCATTTTTTCGGCACGATCTTTCGCTTCTGTTTTATTTTGATGACCAATCAACATCGGCATCATCACATTTTCAAGTGCGGTAAAATCCGCCATTAAATGATGGAATTGATACACAAATCCTAAATAACGATTACGCAAAGCAGATAATTCATTAGCCGATGTTTTTTGTAAGGATTGTCCATTAATAAACACTTCCCCGCTACTTGGCTGATCAAGTCCCCCTAAAGTATGCAATAAAGTACTTTTCCCTGAACCTGAGCTTCCTACAATCGCAACCAACTCTGCGGGTTCCATAGAAAAAGAAACACCTTTTAACACTTGCGTTTGATTTTCACCTTCTTGATAAAATTTATTGATGTTTTCGCATTTTAATAAATAGTTATTCATTTTTTACTCTTTTTAACCGCACTTTAGCAGCAAATCATCTCATTAAAAACTTGCGCGAGTCTATCACACTTTTTCCTGAGCTTAAATTTCAATACGCTCAAAGCATTCAAATCCCGTCTCAGGAAAATATTTTTTAAGATAACCCTTTAAATAACCTTGCGTCTCTTGACTAATGATAGAATCGTATTCTGGATAACCGTTATACATTACGCTTAGCACTGGCACACCATGAGAACGACAGGCCTCTAAACTTAATAATGTGTGGTTAATACTACCTAATTTTCCCGATGTCACTAAAATCAACGGGTAATTGTTTGACTGGATATAATGTAACGTCGTCGCCTCGTCACAATAAGGCACCATTAATCCACCAGCCCCCTCCAGCAGCACATAATCATATTTCTCTGCCAGAAGTGCGGTGGATTTTTCAATAATTTTTTCATTAATTTCTCGCCCCTCGAGCTTTGCAGCTAAATGAGGAGAACAAGGGTATTCAAAAAGATAAGGACAGGTGTCGCCTTGTAAATCTTCTGCTGTCAAATCAATCCCTTGAATCTTTCGATGTACAAGCAAATCATCAGCGATATTTTTACAGCCTGTTTGAATCATTTTTTGTGTAATAACGGAAAAGCCTTGTTCCATCAACTTTTTAGCATAAATGCCTGTTGCAACCGTTTTACCTACATCGGTATCAATGCCCGATACAAAAATAACCTTGCCCATAAATACGCCTTACTAATTTCCAGCATGAGAATAACGTGCGATAAAAAACAATGGATGATAAGTTAAGCCCACTTTACCCGATGGCAAACTAAAAGCCTGTAAGTAATCATCAACAAATTTGTTGAGATTTTTTCTTGTCCAATTTTTCTGGTTAGTCGCTGTTACACCTGTATATTTCAGATGTTTGAGTACATCCAATGGCGTATCAAAGTCTAGTATTACATTAAAATCGTCACACCATAAAAGCTCAAAATCATTGGCTAACCAATTTTGCCATTGAGATAAATTCGGATAACTTAACCCCACATTCGTCATTTGGCGAATCTCTTTTAAATTATCTTCACCAAAGCTCGTCATCGCCAATAAACCATTAGGTTTCAATCCTGTTTTACAATGGGAAATAAAATTGTCAGGATGATGGAACCACTGTACAGCTGATGCACTTGCAATCAAGTCAAATCGTCGTTGAAAAGGAAAGTTCTCTGCATCACTACAATAAAAATCAAAGGGTTGAATTAGTTTTTCAGCGAGTAGAGAATGCACATCGCACAAATCATTAAATAACCAATAATTGGCTGAAATCTGTTTTTGCAACAACGTACTCAACATACCAGAACCGCAACCGAGTTCCAAAACGCTATCTAGTGACCCATTTGGTAAATAGTCTTGCAAATGCATCATTAACTTAATATTCATTTTTTGTTGAATTAATGCATGTTCATCATAGCTATTTAAGGCTTTTTGGAAGGCGTGTTTAATGCGCGATTTATCTACGGAAGTTAATGATTCCATAATGCCGACCAGTGGGTAAATCTTGAAAACACATAATGCTCACCTTCTATTTCCTGAACCGCACAACGCGATGCCCAATATTGGTGCTGATTAGCTGGTATAAAAATTTTATCGCGAGAACTAATCCATGTATTTGTCCAGTGAATAAGATCTGTGCGTTTATCTTGCTGAATCATCGCAAAAAGTGCGGTGAGTTCTTGATGAATTTCGTTAAATGGTCGTGCAGAAAATTGTTGATAACGTTCAAAAGATACTTTATCACCACAGATTCTACGTTCAAACTTTGAACGAGTATTTTCTTCGAGATTCTCTAGCGTACCTTTAAAAATAGCGTAAGGAATACCGAAGCTATCATCACAAGGTAAACCTGTACCATTCACTGCTGTTGCAGATTGTAAGGTAATTCCTTGTAATACTCGCTCTGCCACCCAAACCCCCATTGACCATGCAACTACACGAATTTGCTGATAAGCAGAAAAATCAAAATCTAACGTCAAATCTTGATAATCGTAGCAAATTAATAAATTGTGATTTGTTGGCAAAATCAAATGAGCCACAGCATCAAGAGGTGTCCCCCAACCAGCAAAATAAACTATTAAATGCTCACCTTGATGATCATAAAATTTCGTTTTCACATTATTTCCTTATAAGCATGCCACAAACTGTTTTACTTCATCCATTGTCATATCTGCCGTCAAAGATAATCGTATTCTGGATGTACCTTTTGGTACTGTCGGTGGTCTAATCGGCAAGCAATAATAACCTTGCTCTTGCAGAGCTTTCGCCTTAGCGAGGGTTGCTTCGTTCTCACCTAAAATATAGGGAACGATGCAAGTTTGGCTTGGCATTATTTGCGTTCTATGCTCCACTTCTTGGCGTAAAAATGCACTTAACTGCTCAAGATGCGTTCTTTCTTTTGAAAGTTGTGGTAATCGTTCAAAAATAAAATGAGTCCAAGCCACGTTAAACGGCGGAAGTGCGGTTGAAAAAATCAATGGACGCATTTGATTAATCAAACATTCTTTTAATATTTGATCACAGACGACATAAGCGCCCATTGAAGCTAAGGCTTTACCAAAAGTGCCAACCAATAAATCTATATCAGCTATCACATTAGCTCGTTCGGCAATACCTAATCCGTTTTTACCGTAAACACCTATTGCATGGGCTTCATCCACATAAAGATAAGTATTTGGAAACTGTTTTTTTAATTGAACAAGATAGTTCAAATCAACTACATCGCCATCCATACTAAAAACCGATTCCGTTACAATAAAAGTGCGGTCAAATTTTCCGGCATTTTTTTCGAGCAGATTCTTTAGATGTTCATAATCATTATGACGATAACGAAAGAACTCACATTGGCTTAAACGAATACCATCAATCATACTGGCATGCACTAATTTATCTGCCAAAATTAAACTTTTTGTTGTCGTCAACGCCGGTAAAATACCAAGATTGGCGTGATAGCCACTGTTAAATAATAAAACGCTTTCTCGTTGGAAACGTTGAGCAATAAGCTGCTCAAGATCGGTATAAACAGGAAAATTTCCCGTTAATAAACGAGACGAAGAACTGGTAAAAGAAGGAAAATTATCGCCATATTGCTGTAAAAAAGACTGGCGCAAGTTTTCATTCGATGCCAAACCTAAATAATCATTCGATGACATATTCAACATTTTGCAATTTTCTCGCATAATATATCGTCCTTGATGAACTAAATCTGGAATTGAACGATATTGATTTTGTGCGCTAAGCTGTTCCAGTTGCTGTTTGAAAGCATCCATTTTTTATCCTAATGTTCATATTCCTGAGTTAAAGCCAGAATCATGCCTTCCGTTAATTTCTGAAGTTCATCATCTTTAATCACAAATGGAGGCATCACATAAACCAATTTTCCGAAAGGTCGAATCCAAACACCTTGTTCCACAAAACGTGGGACTAAAGTTTTCATATTTACCGCACTTTTCATTTCAACCACCCCAATCGCCCCTAATACGCGAACTTCTTTGACATAATCTTTTTTAGCTAAAGGCAAAAGTTGTTGTTTTAAGGAAGACTCAATTCGCTGAATATTTTGCAGCCAAGGGCTTTCCAATAATAAACGGATAGATTCTGCCGCAATTGCACAGGCCAACGGGTTTGCCATAAAAGTGGGTCCGTGCATAAAGCATTTAGCCTCACCGCCACAAATAGTTTTCGCGATTTCAGTGGTCGTAATGGTTGCAGATAAAGTTAAATAACCACCTGTTAAGGCTTTACCGATACACATAATATCTGGCGAAATACCAGCATGCTCGGCAGCAAATAATTTCCCTGTACGGCCAAAACCCGTGGCAATTTCATCAAAAATTAGCAATACACCATATTGTTTACAAAGCGCTTGTGCTTTCACTAAATAAGTTGGCGAATAAAAATACATACCGCCCGCGCCTTGCACCACAGGCTCTAAAATAAGTGCGGCGATTTCGCTACCTTTTTTCTTAAGTAAATCAGCTAAAGGTTCAATCGCACTATCATTCCAAGATTCATTAAATGGAATATTGGGTTGAGGAAGAAAATATTGTATGGGCAGACTATGAT
>CAKVVS010000109.1:0-5318 GCA_934834395.1 Parahaemophilus parainfluenzae
ACCTAAAGCATTCAACTCTTGTAAAGCAATGCGAGCCTGATCTTCGCCTTGTGAAAGTATTGGATTATCAAATGCCTCGACAAAATAATCGCGGATCAACTCTTGCATTGTGGCACCACCATTTCCGTGTGCCATCGTAATAAAATCAGTCATTGTTTTATTCCCGTCTATATTGATAATAGGCAGCACATGCCCCTTCGGAAGATACCATTAATGCGCCATAAGCATTGTCAGGATTACATTTTTTAGCAAATAATGGGCAATCCGCCGGCTTGCATTTACCGATTAATACATCACCGCAGCGAGAGTCAGGATCATCTGCAACTTGGTGTGGCTGACAAGCAAAATGGGCTTCTGCGTCAAAGCATTGATAATCATCTGTCAGTTCTACACCCGATTCGGCAATTTCGCCCAATCCACGCCATTCGCTGCTGGCTTTCAAGCGGAATACTTCACTGATTGCCTGTTGAGCCAACACATTGCCATGTTGGTGCACAATGCGTTTATACTGATTTTCCACTTCACAGCGTTGTTCAACAATCTGTGTCACCAACATTAAAATTGCTTGTAGGATATCTAGAGGCTCAAAACCAGTGATCACAAAAGGCTTATGATAGGTGTCACACAATTCTTGGTAAGGTTCAGAACCAATTACCATGCTGACATGACCGGGCGCAATAAAGCCGTCAATTTTTACTTGTCCTTGCGACAATAAGCTGTGTAATGTCGGGATGATAGTAATATTTTGGCATACCACAAAAAAGTTTTTTACCTGTTGTTTTTTCGCTTGTTGTAAGGTAATTGCGGCACTTGGCATGGTCGTTTCAAAACCAAGTGAAAAGAACACCACTTTTTTGTCTGGATTATTTGATGCGATATTCAATGCATCAAGCGGTGAATAAACAATTCGAACATCTGCGCCCTGTGCTTTGGCTTCTAATAATGAACCTAAACGTCCGCGTACTCGCATGGCATCACCGAAAGTACAGAAAATCACTTCTGGACGACGAGCAATCTCAATACAAACATCAATTCGCCCCATCGGTAAGACACATACTGGGCAGCCTGGACCGTGAATAAACTCAATACTTTTGGGTAATAGACGATCTAGTCCAAATTTAAAAATGGTATGGGTATGTCCGCCGCAGACCTCCATTAGATATAACGGATTTTCTGGCGTAAAGTGCTGTTGTTTTTCCATTATTTTTTGTAGTCGCTGCAACAGACTTTTTGCCAGTTCAGGATCACGAAATTCATCAACAAACTGCATTTGATGCTCCTATCGTTCTTGCGCTTTTAACCAGTCTAGCCATTGCTGTAACCCTTCTCCACTTTGAGAAGACAACTGGATAACCTCAATTGTTGGATTCACTTGTTTCGCATAAGCAATACATTTTTCCACATCAAAATTTAAGTACGGCAGTAAATCCACTTTATTTAAAATCATTAACTTAGAAGCCGCAAACATATGTGGATATTTCAGCGGTTTATCTTCGCCTTCTGTCACGGATAAGATCACCACTTTAGCATGCTCGCCTAAATCAAACTCTGATGGGCAGACTAGGTTTCCGACATTTTCAATAAACATCAGACTATTTTCCTGTGGCTGCAATTTCACCAATGCATTACCAATCATTTGTGCATCTAAGTGACAACCTTTGCCCGTATTAACTTGAATCGCCGGCACACCCGTTTGACGAATACGATCTGCATCATTTTCTGTTTGTTGATCCCCTTCGATCACATAACAAGGATAGTCATTTTTTAATGCGTTTAGTGTGGTCGTCAATAAGGTTGTTTTGCCTGAACCAGGACTTGAAACAAGATTAAGTGCCAAAATGTGTTGATTGGCAAAAAAGCGACGATTCATATCGGCTAATTGATTGTTTGCGCCAAGAATATCTTGTTCTACTTTCAGTAATCGTTGCTGGGTTTCTTCTTGTTGTGGAGAGTCTGGCATGCGGAAGGAGGAGTGAGAAAAATTAGGTAGTTTTGTTGCATGTTGCGCATTGGAATCATTATGAACATGCGGTAATTCTCCGATTCTGACTTGGTCTGGATGGCCACAGCCACAGGTTGTACACATAAGTCACCTCAATAATTTTTCGTTTATTCTGTAAATACTTAGAATCTATGGTAATTCACATGCGTTAGAATACCATATTCTCTATCTTAAATATATTCTTTGAAGAGAGATAAATACATACTATCAAGTAGTTAGCGTATTTTATATTCAAAAGATCTGGTTAAATTTGCCAATTTAGACATCTTGCTATTTTACGGCAATTTCTTTCACTCTAAATTCGGTGCCACTTCGACGTTGTAAACATGCACTGTGACAATGTGGACAGCAATCTTGATAGGCTTCAATCTCAACTTCCTTTTGACATTGCCAGCACCATGCAATCGCAGGTAAATGAATAAAATGTAACTGACAGTTTTCAGCAACGGTATCTTTGCGCATAATTTCAAAGCAAAATTCTACCGCACTTTGCTCGACACAAGACAGTGCCCCAATTTCTAGCCAAATATCTGTCACTTCATGGATTTCATGCTTTTTCTGTTGTTGATCAATAATTTCCATAATATTCTGACAGAGAGACATCTCATGCATGATTTTCTCCTTAAAATAAAAAAAGCAGTCTGTTCCAATTCTACTCTTTTTTGATGTTTATTTTCAGCTTTTCTATGTTTCGCTGTTCGATATTTAAACATTATTTGAAAAATTTTTACTGGTACTCGTGCTAGACATCATTTTAGCGGCACAAAATTAATGCCGCTATGCTGCAATAAGGTATTCATTAAATCATTATTTTGCTCAAAGTGACTACATTTTCCTTTGAGCTGAATCAAGCGAATTCTTAAGTGAGCCAATTCATGGATCCGTTTTGATACTTCTCGAATATGTCGATCTAGCAGCTTATTAATTTCCCTTTCCTGCTCTTGAGTGGCGCATTGAGGATTGAGCAACATTTTGATTTCTTTTAGTGAAATATCCAAACTGCGGCAATAACAAATAAAAGAAAGTTGTTTCAAATGCTCTTCCGTATAAACACGAAAATTACCGCTCGTTCGTTTGGCGGGTTCGATTAATCCTTGTTTTTCATAGAAACGTACAGCTTCCACCGTACAGCCAACAATGTTGGCTAGTTGACCAATTTTCATTTTTTATTAAATTACACTTGACTCTGAAGTTACTTCATATTTTATACTTTATCACAGTATTCACATGTTAGAAAAGGAGAACTTCCATGAAAAAAACAGCATTGTTTATTACCGCACTATTCGGTGCTTCACTCGCTAATGCACATAATGTTTGGTTGGAGCCTGCTAAGGATGCAAAAGGGCAATATGTGGTTAAATTTGGTCATGAGGAAACTGAAACCTATCCTCAAAGCAAATTAAAAGCGGTGCGTCTACTTGATGCTAAAGGCCAATTGAAAAATGCCACAGTAAACTTTAAAGAAGGCGAAGCGCACTTTGCTGCACCTGATGCAGACATCGCATTTATTCGCTTTGATAATGGTGTTTGGTCAAAATTGCCAAGTGGTAAATATGTTGAAAAAACCAAACAACAGGTACCTGATGCTGTACTTAGTGTTAACCCGATCAAATTCGGTAAAGCAATTTTACACTGGGATGCGCAAGCAAATAAATCACACAACATGGATTATGAATTGATCCCACAAAGTGAACCGAAAGCGGGACAACCTGTGGACATTCTTGTGTTAGTCAAAGGTAAACCTGTGCAAGGCATCAAAGTGGGTTTAGGCGAAGATCACCCATTCAACTTAACCAATGAAAAAGGTATTGCACAATTCACCCCTAAAGCGGGCTATAACAAAGTCTGGGCTGAATTTGACGAGCCGGTTAAAGACAATCCTGACTATACCAAACGTAGTGTTGAATATATGCTAACTTTTGATGCGAAGTAATGAAAAGAGTTGTATTTTTAACCGCACTTTTCACCTTGCTGTGCGCGCCATCAGCATTGGCTCATAGTTTACATGTTTTTGCACAATATGATGGACGCACAGTCTCTGGCAAAGCCTATTATTCCGATATGACTCCGGCGGCAGAAACCTATATGGAGATTTTGCAAGCTGGCCAGGACTCCCCTCTATTGGAAGGCAAAACAGATCGAGATGGGCAATTTGCCTATCCGATCAATACCACTGCCGAAGGTGCCATTAAAGTAGTGATAGAAGGTGAAGAAGGACATCGAGCCTCAATTGTTGCCAACAGAGTATCTGCACAAGCTACTAATAATAGTGACAATGCATTGATGTTGGTCCGCGAAGATATTTCTAAATTAAAAGACAAAATTTACCTGCACGATATTATTGGTGGTATCGGTTATATTGTTGGTATTTTTGGCTTATGGGCATTGATTAGAGCCTCAAAAATGACGCGTGCGTCGCAATCTAAGGAAAGATAATATGCATTTATCGGAAGGTGTGTTGCATACCCCCGTATTGCTTGGAGGTGCAGCTGTCGCATTAGTCTGCGTAATGATTGGCCTGAAACGCCTCAATTCGCAGCAATTGCCGCTAACGGCATTGTTTGCCGCTGCCTTTTTTGTTGCCGGTACCATTCATGTACCAGTTGGCATTGGCAGCGTGCATCTCATCTTAAACGGCATGGCCGGTCTATTTCTTGGTTGGGCGGTATTCCCTGCCTTTTTAATCGCATTGGTATTACAAGTCTTGCTCTTTTCCTTCGGTGGATTTGCCGTGCTTGGTGTCAATTTATGTGTGATGGCATTGCCTGCCCTTCTTGTACATTGGCTATTTGCAAAAAGACTTGAAAATGACAATTCCCGTCGCACTCAAATTACTGCCGGTATTGGTGCTGGCGTGATCGGCGTTGGCGGTTCAGCCTTGCTCGCCTCTTTAGTCTTGGCTCTAGATGGTGGTAAAGCTTACAGCGATCTGATCATGCTGCTGGTAATATCACATATTCCTGTGTTTATTATCGACAGTATCGTCAGTGTTGGTGTGGTCTTATTGTTAAACAAAATGTATCCAACAGCGCTCAGTGTGGTGAAATGAATTTTCTTGCTATTTTCCAACCGCACTTACGATTAATTTATGTGTTTTTGTGTGGACTTATCGTCAGCACAATGACACATATTTCAATGCTTATTATCCTTAATCTGATCGTATTCAGCGGGTTACTTATTACGCTAATTCGATATCAAAAATCCCTCGCCGATTATTTTAAATATTGGTTGAAACTGAATTTCTTTACTTTGCTTGTTTGGTTGACCTTAAGTTGGAAAATCACTGAACAAGGCTTAGCATTGAATCCAATGGGTA
>CAKVVS010000110.1:0-5293 GCA_934834395.1 Parahaemophilus parainfluenzae
GTTCAAGACAATCTATTTAATTTTTAAACCACATCGTAACACTTCCTTCATAATAGGGTAAAATACGCGACATTGTAGCCCATAAACTCACGGGAAAAAATGATGCAACAGAAATTAATTGCCTTCATCGGCGGTGGCAATATGGCACAAGCCATTGTGTTAGGCCTATTAAAACAAGGTTATCCAGCCGACAAAATTATCGTTAATGATCCTAATGAAGATAAACGTGCTTTTTTTGCTCAATATGGCGTGGCAGTTTCGACAGATAACGAGCAATCTATCACACAAGCTCAAGTAGTCTTATTTGCGGTTAAACCGCAAGTACTAGCCGATGTTTGCAAGCCATTAAGTGCGGTTGATTTCTCTGATAAATTAATTATTTCTATTGCTGCGGGTATTTCGACTGCTCGATTAGCCGAACTCATCCCAACAGCAAAATCTATTGTTCGAGTGATGCCAAACACCCCTGCATTAGTGGGAGAAGGCATGGCAGGCTTATTTGCTGATAAAAACACACCTGAAATTGACCGCACTTTTGCGGAAGATTTACTTTCTGCGGTAGGGAAAACCACTTGGGTGACAAATGAAGAGCAAATGCATGCAGTCACCGCTGCGTCTGGCAGTAGCCCGGCTTACTTCTTCCAATTTTTAGAAGCCATGCAACAAGGCTTAATAGAAATGGGATTAGATGAGAACCAATCGCGAGAGTTGGTACAACAAGCTATGTTAGGCTCGGCTAAGCTGGTGATTGAAAATCCTCAAACAGCCCTTTCGACTTTACGAGAAAATGTCACCTCAAAAGGCGGTACCACCGCAGCCGCGTTGAATGTGTTCAATCAACACCAATTTAACGACATCATTAAACAAGCGATGCAGGCCTGTGTGGCACGCTCACAAGAAATGGAAAAATTATTCTAATGCAAGTTCGTCCTTTTACTTGGCTCGCCTTGAGCTTTTTTGGCTACTACTGTGCCTACGGTGTGTTTCTTCCGCTTTTCCCTGCATGGTTGAAAACGCAATCTTATAGCGAAGAAAGCATCGGCTTATTGCTTGCCTGTGCCTACATTTTCCGTTTCAGCGGCGGTATTTTGTTTTCCGGCTTAATAAAACGCGTTTCCCTCTTAGTAAATGGGTTACGTTATTTAGGCGTGGCCAGTGCCATTACAATGGCCTTAATTGGACTGATGTCGCACAATTTCTGGCTCTTGTCTATTGGACTTGCGTTGTATTCCATGGTGAATGCGGCCGGTATGCCGATTGGTGATAGCCTTGCCAGTACGTGGCAACAACAAATTCATTTAGATTACGGCAAAGTACGCTTGATTGGCTCCTTTGCATTTGTTGTCGGCGTAATGGTGTTTGGATATTTAGCGGGGATGGTTGGTGAGCAATACATCACTTGGATGATTACGGGCATCCTTATTTTCTATAGCATTGTGCAATTACTTCATCCTAATCCAATGCCACAAGATGAGCCACAAAGTGCGGTCGAAAATTCTGTTGGATTTTTAGGCTTACTCAAAAATAAAACGACACTTCGTTTATTTATTGCTATTGCACTGATTCAAGGATCGCATGCTGCTTATTACTCATATAGCACTATTTTTTGGACAAATCATGGCCACTCCGTTTCCGATGCAGGCTTATTTTGGGGAATCAGTGTATTAGCTGAAATCGTAGTCTTTTTCTTCTCCACTCGATTATTCAAAAATTGGAGCATTACTGCCCTTTTCTATCTCACAGGCATCGCTGCTATCGTACGTTGGCTTGCTTTCGGTTATGCCGACACCTTTGTTGAAATCGTTCTATTGCAATGTTTTCACAGCCTCACTTATGTGGCGGGACATTACGCGACCGTGCGTTATATCACGACTCAACCACAAAACCATATTGCGAAATTACAAGGTTTATACAATGCCTTAGCAGGATGTGCAGCTATTGCCATTTTCACCGCACTTTCTGGCGTACTTTATCCAATTTCGCCAGTTTATGCTTTCAGTTTAATGGCAGCCTTTGCATTCATTGGTTTATTTATCACCCCACGAGGTGTAAAAGCCTTTTTACCCCATAGAGTGTAAACATGAATAATCTCACGCTAGTCGATTTGTTCTTGAATGAATATTGGATCGAAAAAGGATTGTCGGAAAACACCGTGCAGTCTTATCGTCTTGATTTGACCGCACTTTGTGATTGGTTGGATAAACAAAATTTATCTCTCGAAACTCTCGAACCCTTAGATCTGCAACAATTTTTAGGCAGTCGTTTAGAGCAAGGTTACAAAGCCACGAGCACTGCAAGAATGTTAAGTGCGATGCGGAAATTATTCCAATATTTATATCGTGAAAAGTATCGTACGGATGACCCAAGTGCCGTACTGAGTTCACCTAAATTACCAAGCCGTTTGCCTAAATATTTAACCGAACAACAAGTCACGGATTTATTAAATACGCCAGATGTCGAAATTCCGCTCGAGTTACGCGATAAAGCCATGTTGGAATTACTTTACGCTACAGGATTACGTGTAACAGAATTGGTCACGCTCACTATTGAGAATATGAACCTGCAACAAGGTGTCGTGCGTGTGATTGGTAAAGGCAACAAAGAACGCATTGTACCAATGGGAGAAGAAGCCGCGTTTTGGGTGCGACAATTCGTGCTTTACGGTCGTCCTATTTTGCTTAACGGGCAAAGTTCCGATGTGGTCTTTCCAAGCCAACGAGCTCAGCAAATGACTCGCCAAACCTTTTGGCATCGCATCAAGCATTATGCTGTGTTAGCGGAAATTGATACGGATGCGCTTTCACCACACGTTCTTCGTCATGCTTTTGCGACACACTTGGTGAATCACGGTGCGGATCTCCGTGTTGTGCAAATGCTCCTCGGACACAGCGATCTCTCCACCACGCAAATTTATACTCACGTGGCTAAAGAACGCTTGAAACACCTTCATGAAAGATTTCATCCGAGAGGATAAAATAAAAAAGTGCGATCAAATTTATCGTTATTTTTGACCGCACTTTAGTATGAAAAGCTTATTTTAATGACAACAATCTCGCCACATTTTGAGCCGTTGAGATTAAATTCTGCTCTCCTTGGTTGAGAATTGTCGGTAAATTCCCCAGATTACGGATAATTGGGAACACCGCATCAATGCCATGTTCATACACCACTTCATAATCCTCACGCAAACAACCCACAATCGCGATAACTGGCTTATTAAATTGTTTCGCCGTGCGCGCCACACCGATTGGAGTCTTACCTAAGATACTTTGTGCATCCATACGGCCTTCACCGGTAATGACTAAATCAGCCTCTTTAACTTGATCAGCGAGTTTCAAATTATCCAAGACGATCTGCACGCCGGCTTTCAGTTGCACATTAGGTAAGAGCAATAAACCACCACCCATACCACCGGCCGCCCCCGCCCCTGGTTGATCTTGAATTTTTTTACCACAATCCCGCTCGGCAATTTCGGCGAAATGGGCTAATGCAGCATCGAGTTCCTTCACCATCTCAGGCGTCGCACCTTTTTGTGGGCCAAAAATTGCAGAAGCACCTCGTTCACCACAAAGTGGATTATTCACATCACAAGCTACTTCGATTTGTACGTGTTGCAATCGAGGATCTAAATCAGCCAGTTGAATTTCAGCAAGATTGCATAATTCCACACCGCCAAAACCAATGGATTGACCATTTTTATCCAATAAACGTAAGCCTAATGCTTGCAGCATACCCGCACCACCGTCATTTGTGGCACTCCCACCAATTCCTAAAATGATATGTTGTACGCCAAGATCTAGGGCTTGCTTAATCAGCTCACCCGTGCCAAAACTGGTGGTTTGACAAGGATTGCGTTCATCCATCGGGACAAGATGCAATCCCGATGCGGCCGCCATTTCGATAATCGCCGTTTTACCATCACCTGATAAACCGAAAAAACTTTTTACTTGGTTGCCTAACGGTGCAGTGACTTCTGCCTCAATTAAGCGCCCCTGAGTGGCATCTACCAAAGATTGTACGGTTCCCTCTCCCCCATCTGCCATTGGTAATTTCACATATTCAGCGTTTGGGAAAATACGTTTAAAGCCCCTTTCAATCGCATTAGCCACTTCAAGTGCGGTTAAACTTTCTTTAAATGAATCAGGCGCAATGACAATTTTCATATTTTCTCCTTAAACTAACTAAATACACCAAAAATTAAGGTGGACACAATGGTCATAATTAACCCCACTGCACTTTCATAAGGAATCAATTTTAAGCGTTCTTTCATGTCCATATTCACGCTACCGCCAGTTGCATGGAAGAAAGAACCATGTGGCATATGATCGAAAACTGTCGCCCCCGCATGAATCATCGCGGCACCAGCTAGACTACTCACCCCCAACTCTAATAGCGTTGAACTAAACACATTCGAAGCAACCGCTGTACCTGCAGTTGTTGATGCTGTGGCAAGCGACATGAGCGCACCTGAAATTGGTGCAAGGATATAAGAAGGTAAGCCCGAATGTTTTAAGCTTTCAATAAGCACATCTTTCATACCAGAATTAGCAATAATACCGGCTAAAGCTCCCGTACCAAGTAGCATAATCGCCACTGGAGCCATTTTCCCTAAACCGCTAATCGCATAGTTATTGGCTTGACGAAGCTTGCCCATACATAATGCGCCAATCAGACCACCAAGTGGTAAGGCGATTAAAGGATCGACTTTAATATCGGCTAATGGACGAAGTGCCAGTAAGAAGATGGCAACCAAAGGCGCCACAAGTGCGGTCAAAAATGAGGGTAGATTCTGTGTTTCTACAGCGACAACCTCTTGGGATGAAACGCGCGAACCTTTGTTTCTTAAACGTTTTGCTAAGAAATACGTCAATATTAAGCCAAAAATAGCGGGGATAATCCCTGCCATCATCACTGACGTTAAAGGAAGATGGAATGTATCTGCTGCAGCAATCGCATTAGGATTAGGTGACATTAAGTTTCCTGCTTTTCCCCCACCAATCATCGCTAAGAGAATGGCAGGTTTTGATAAGTCAGTACGACGAGCAAGTGCTAAGGCAATTGGAGAGACCGTAATCACGGCAACATCAATAAATACACCAACGGCGGTTAAAATTAATGTGGCCAACGCTAAAGCCAATAATGCTCTTGTTTCACCTAACTTGTTTGTAATGGTTTCAGCAATGGTATTCGCAGCACCGGATTCAATCAGTACTCCCGCCAATACCCCTGCTGCGAGAATTCGCATGACTGCGGTAGTGATACCTTGAGCGCCTCCGATCATGAGACTCACGGT
>CAKVVS010000111.1:0-5037 GCA_934834395.1 Parahaemophilus parainfluenzae
TCCTGTCACGGATGCTTTACTAGATGAATTAAATGAAGATTTCACCGTTATTACACCAGCCTTACCTGTAAATGGTCGCACTATTTTTAACGGCTATTTATTCGTAGGTGATGTATTGTTGAGTGAATCAGGCATGAAAAACCACCCAATTACACCAATGGTGGACGCAAATTTAATGCGTTTGATGGATGCACAAGCCAAAGGAAAAACAGGCTTAGTCGCTTATGCTGATGTGATTAAAGGTGCGGCACGTGTGAAAGAACGTTTTGCGGAACTCAAAGCCCAAGGCTACCGTTATGCGGTTGTTGATGCCGTGGATAATTCGCAGTTGGAAGTACTTGCTGAAGCGGTGGCGGATTTCAAATTGGTGACAGGCGGTTCTGGTTTAGCAGCATATATGGCGGCGCGTTTAAGTGGTGGTAAAAAAGGCACCAATGCCTTTACGCCAACTAAAGGTAAAACCGTGGTGCTTTCAGGGTCTTGCTCTGTGATGACGAACAAGCAAGTGGAAAAATATAAAGAAAAAGCACCGCACTTACACCTTGATGCGGCGCAAGCGATTAACAATCCAAACTATGTGGAAGAACTCTCTCAATGGGTTATCGCTAATTTAGATTCACCGCTTGCACCAATGGTATATGCCACTGTACCACCTGAAGCATTGAAAGAAATTCAAAATCAATTTGGTGTGGATAAAGCTAGCCATGCTATTGAAAACACGTTTGCTAAATTAGCCGCGAAGTTAAAACAATATGGCGTAACAAACTTTATTAATGCAGGTGGAGAAACTTCTAGCATTGTGGTGCAACAACTTGGGTTTACAGGTTTTCATATCGGTAAACAAATCGCTCCTGGAGTGCCTTGGTTAAAAGCAGTGGAAGAGGATATTTATCTCGCATTGAAATCAGGTAATTTTGGTAAAGACGATTTCTTTGAATACGCACAAGGAATGTTTGTATGACAGATCTTGAAGAAAAAGAATTGATGGTACAACTCGGACGTTCTTTTTATGAGCGCGGTTATACCGTTGGCGGGGCAGGCAATTTGTCTGTCCGCCTTGATGAAAATCGTGTATTAGTCACGCCAACAGGTTCATCTTTAGGTCGTTTAAAAGCAGAATGCTTATCCGTATTAGATATGGATGGCAATGTGTTAGAAGGTGATAAACCCTCTAAAGAATCCGTGTTTCATTTGGCTATGTACAAGAAAAATCCTGAGTGCAAAGCCATTGTGCATTTACATAGTACCTATTTGACCGCACTTTCTTGCTTAGATAATTTGGATCCTAATAATGCTATAGAGCCATTTACACCGTATTACGTAATGCGCGTGGGAAAAATGCAAGTTATTCCTTACTATAGACCGGGTTCACCAAAGATTGCAGAAGAATTAAGTAACAGAGCTTTAACAGGCAAAGCCTTCTTACTCGCTAATCATGGTGTTGTTGTCACTGGCTTAGACTTGCTTGATGCGGCAGATAATACAGAAGAGCTAGAAGAAACTGCCAAATTATTCTTCACTTTGCAAGGACAAAAAATCCGCTATCTCACTGATACCGAAGTGAAAGATTTAGAAAATAGAGGAAAATAATTATGCCTAAATTTGCAGCAAACTTAACAATGATGTTTAACGAAGTGCCATTTTTAGATCGCTTTGAAGCGGCGGCTAAAGCAGGCTTTAAATATGTCGAATTCTTATGGCCTTATGATTACCCTGCACAAGAACTCAAAGCAATTTTAGATAAGCATGGCCTAAAAGTTGTGTTATTTAATACCCCAGCTGGTGATGTAAACAAAGGTGAATGGGGTGTTTCGGCAATCCCTGGCCGAGAAGCTGATAGTCATAGGGATATTGATTTGGCTCTTGAATATGCACTTGCATTAGGTTGTCCAAATGTACATATCATGTCAGCAGTTGTGCCAGAAGGTGCAAGCCGTGAAGAATATAAACAAACCTTTATTAAAAACGTACGCTATGCATCTGATAAATATAAACCATATGGGATCAAAATTCAGCTTGAAGCTTTAAGCCCTGAAGTGAAACCTAATTATTTACTCAAAAGCCAATTTGATACGCTTGAAGTGGTGGAATTGGTTGATCGTGATAATGTATTTGTTCAACTCGACTATTTTCATGCACAAAATGTAGATGGCAATCTTGCGCGTTTAACCGATAAATTAAATGGCAAATTTGCTCACGTTCAAATTGCTTCTGTACCAGACCGTCATGAACCCGACGAAGGTGAAATTAATTACCAATACATTTTCGATAAACTTGATACTATTGGTTATGATGGCTATGTTGGCTGTGAATACAAACCACGTGGCGAAACCACAGCAGGATTAGATTGGTTCCAAAAATATAAATAATTGATAAAAATTTAACCGCACTTTAAATTTTAAAGTGTTATCTCAGCTAAACGTTCTGCTTTGGCAGAACGTTTTTGAATAAGAGGGCATCTTTATGTCAAATGAAGTTCTTATTTTAATCGGTGTTGTGAGTGTTATCGCGCTTTTGACTTTGATGATTAAAGGTAAAGTTCATCCATTTATTGCGTTAGGACTGGTGAGTATTGCAGTTTCGCTTTCTGCTGGCATTCCGATGGGGAAAGTTATTCCAACGTTAATTAGCGGTATGGGTGGCACTTTAGGTAGCGTTGCTTTGATTGTTGGTCTTGGAGCAATGTTGGGTAAAGTGATTGAGAAATCTAATGGCGCAGATAAGTTTGGTGCCAAAAGAGCGCCATTTGCATTAGCAATGACAGGTTTTATTTTTGGTATCCCTGTTTTTGTTGATGTTGGTTTCATTGTACTAATCCCAATTATCTTCAGTGTAGCTCGTCGTCTTGGTGGTAATATGTTGGTCTATGCATTACCAATTGGTTTGTCTATGTTGACAGTGCATGTACTTATGCCACCTCATCCAGGTGTGGTTGCTGGTGCTCAAGTGTTAAATGCTGATATTGGTTTAGTGCTAGGATTAGGCTTTGTCGCAGCGCTTCCTGCAGTTTTAATTGGTCAAACATTTATTCCATTTTTTACAAAAAATAATTTTGTGAGCATTCCAACTTCAAGTGATCTACTTGAATATCAAAAACTTCGTTCAAAAGAAGATAATGGCTTACCATCATTTGGAACTGTGTTATCAATGATAGTTTTCCCATTAGTATTAATCATGTTGGGGACAGTAACAGCTACAACATTACCAAAAGAAAGTGTTGTTCGTGAATTTTTTAGTATGGTAGGGGCGTCACCGTTTGCTTTAATGATTGCCGTATGCTTATCCTCTTATGTACTTGGTATTAAACGTGGCTGGGGCAAAGAGCAATTAGAAGAAATCTTAAACTCAGCATTAGCACCTATCGCGGGCATTATCTTAATTACTGGTGCTGGTGGTATGTTTGGTAAAGTGTTAGATGCGAGTGGCGTAGGTAAAGCATTAGCAGATGTCTTATCCAGTACTGGATTACCTGTCTTATTGCTCGGTTTCATTCTTGCCGCATTGTTACGCGCAGCACAAGGTTCAGCTACAGTAGCCGTAATTACTACAGCAACTATTTTAGCGCCAGCAATTACTACAGCAGGTTATACGGGTATTCAAGCCGCATTAATTACCGCAGCGATAGGGGCTGGTTCTATGACCTTATCACATGTTAACGATAGCTTGTTCTGGGTATGGACGAAATTCTTTGGCATTACAATTTCTCAGGGATTGAGAACTTGGTCAATTCTCACGACAATTTACGGCACAATCGCATTTGGATTTGTGTGTTTAATGTGGGCTTTTGTTTAATCAATGCTAAGGCAAGTTAAGTTATGGAAACATAGCTTGCCTTTATTTTATGAGGAACTTTTTATGTTTAAAAAATATCTTCTCATATTATCTTTTGGGGCTGACGTAGATTAGCCCTAAATACCACTCCATTTTCACCATGTTTTAAGTTGTTCTTTTGGTGATCCAAAGTTAAACCGAAATTCACATTCCTTCAAGAATAAAGGAAAGTTTTTTCGGTCGATGCCATTATATTTTCGGAGTATTCTCTTCGTCTGACTCCAGAAATTTTCTATTCCATTTATGTGGTTTTGTTTCACCGCAAATAGTTCGGAATGATTGATTCGTTCGTGGTGAAATTTGCTCACATCAAGAGCATCATAGCTTCGATAAGTATCGGTATAAACCCAGCTATCAGGCTTGATTTTTATCACAATAACAGGCATTAATGTCTCTGTTCTGGTATTTTCTACCACCACCGTAAATACTTTTCCTTGTCGCTTTAACAAACCGAATACAGCAACTTTTCCTGCTGCACCTCGACCTCGTTTTCCTTTACGATGACCGCCAAAATAGCTTTCATTAAGCTCAATTTGACCATCAACAACCTCATCGGCTTCAAGGGCTAAATGATAGCTAATGACTTCACGAATTTTTCTGTAAAAAAATCGCTGAATTGGCTTGGATAGCGAGTAAATCAGCCGCAGCTCGGGCTGTAACTTCTAATACAAAAAATTCAAGGAGCTTATTTTGTATAGATTTCTTTAATTACAATGACTTATATTCATTTTTTATAGACTAGCACACTTACTAATCTACGTCAGCCCCAAAATAAATTATTCGTCTATAACGACTTTGCCAATATAGCCTAGATTACGATAACGTTGAGCGTAATCAATACCATAGCCGACAACAAATTCATCCGGAATAGAAAAACCAATCCATTCAACCGGTACTTCCACTTCTCGGCGAGAAGGTTTATCTAACAAGGTACAAATCGCCAAGCTTGCAGGATCGCGTAAATTTAAAATGCTGCGCACTTTTTCAAGGGTGTAACCCGTATCAATAATGTCCTCAACAATCAGCACATGTTCATTACAAATATCGCCTTCAAGATCTTTCGTAATTTTCACATCGTGATTACTTGTCATTCCGCAACCATAACTTGAAGTTGTCATAAACTCCACTTCTACCGGTAATTTTAATTCACGCACGAGATCGGCCATGAACATAAATGAACCACGTAAAAGCCCAACAACAATCAGT
>CAKVVS010000111.1:5047-5278 GCA_934834395.1 Parahaemophilus parainfluenzae
ATCAATGGCTTTTTGTTGATAAAAATGCGTAATTTCCGCGCCAAGTTCAGCTATGCGACTACGGACATCCGCTTCTGAAATCATAATATCGACGTGGTGTTTTTTCATGGTCTTTCCTTTTTAATTTAATCGTTTGCGTATTCTACAATAAAAAAGGCTGAAGTTTAAACCTTCAGCCTTTTAACCCTAACGAATTTACTTTCTACTCTACCTGTTGAAGCAATCTGCAAT
>CAKVVS010000112.1:0-5251 GCA_934834395.1 Parahaemophilus parainfluenzae
AGCCATTAGCGCAGAAAAACTCCGTTTTTTCGAAAATTCAATATCAATACCGACCGTACTTTCTTCTAATTCATTAATATGCAGCAATACGGCAACCCAATCGCCTGAGTGGCTTATATTAAAATCAATATTCTCGACGGGAAATTGTGGTCTGCCACTTTGTGTACGATAAATTTGCCCTAAAAGTGCGGTTGATTTTCCCGCTGTTTTTAACAACTGCCAAAGTAAAAAATGCGCCAATCGACGACATTGATGTCGTTGCGTTACCCGAGAATTTCCTTGCGGTTCCGTATGCAAATTTTCAGGGACAAGATCCGTAGGGATTTCATCAAAAGGGAAAGGTTGTTGAATATTGGCGTAGGCAATAAAAGTTGTCATACAAATAATAAATAAACATATCAGTTTGATAGCATTATAAAAGGAAATTCGCTGCGCGCCAACACAAGCAAAAATCTGTCAAAACAACGTCTTAGATTAGAACTGTGAGCGGTTTCACAGATTTTTCTCCTTAAATACGTTACATTTCAAAAAAAGTAATCACAGGAGGTTCTATGTTTAAACAACTTCAACAAGTCGGTAAGGCATTTATGTTGCCGATTGCTATTTTGCCTGCTGCAGGTCTTTTACTCGGGATCGGCGGTGCACTTTCCAATAAAGCAACGGTGCAAGCCTATCCAATTTTAAATAATGAGGCTCTGCAAGGTCTGTTTCAGATTATGTCTGCAGCCGGTAGCGTGGTATTCGCTAATTTAGCCTTATTATTGTGTATTGGTTTAGGTATCGGCTTAGCCAAACGTGACAAAGGCGTTGCTGCTCTCGCTGCCGTTGTTGGTTATCTCATTATGACGGGCACCATTGCTGCATTAATTCCAATTTTCTCTCCTGATGTAAAAAGCATTGATACGGGTGTGATTGGAGCATTGGTGATGGGCTTGATTACCGTTAAATTACACAATCGCTATCACAACATCCAATTACCACAAGTATTAGGTTTCTTTGGCGGCTCTCGCTTTGTGCCAATTGTGACTGCTTTTTCAGCTATTTTCGTTGGATTAGTTTTCTTCCTCATTTGGCCAACTTTCCAACAATGGCTCGTTTCGGCAGGTAAAAGCATCGCATCCATGGGAACCTTTGGAACATTCTTATACGGTTTCTTAATGCGATTATCTGGTGCGGTTGGCTTACATCACATGATTTACCCACTGTTTTGGTATTCTGAATTAGGTGGTGTGGAAATGGTCAATGGTGAGATGATTGTTGGTGCGCAAAAAATCTTTTTTGCTCAATTAGCGGATCCAAATCACCACGGTTTATTTACTGAAGGGACGCGTTTCTTTGCCGGCCGTTTTGATACCATGATGTTTGGCTTACCAGCTGCCTGTTTAGCTATGTATCACTGTGTACCGAAAAAACGTCGTGCACAAATTGGCGGTTTGTTCCTTGGTGCAGCCCTAACATCATTCATTACCGGCATTACAGAACCGATCGAATTCATGTTCTTGTTTGTTGCACCATGGCTTTATGTGTTCCACGCATTCTTAGATGGTGTATCTTTCTTTATTGCCGATTATTTAAATATCTCTATCGGGAATACTTTCTCTGGTGGTTTTATTGATTTCTTGCTCTTCGGTATCTTACAAGGTGATGAAAACACCCATTGGTTGCGTGTAATTTTCGTCGGTATTCCTTGGGCTCTGCTCTATTATTTCTCTTTCGTTTTCTTGATCCGCATCTTTAATGTGATGACGCCAGGACGCGGTGAAGAAACCGAAGACAATGTAGAACAAGAAACCAGCTCACTGACTGAAAATGCACATAAAATTATTGCAGCATTAGGTAGCGCTGAAAATATTGAAAACGTGGATGCGTGTATTACTCGCTTACGCGTTTCGGTTAAAGATGTCAAAGCCGTTGATAAAGCCACACTGAAAAAATTAGGTGCGATTGATGTGCTTGAAGTTGGCGGTGGCGTACAAGCCATTTTCGGTGCCAAAGCCGTACTCTACAAGAGTGAAGTGAATCAAATCTTAGGAAAAGAAGATTAACTCCTAAAAAATAAAGGGCGTTTATCCCGCCCTTTTGAGAGATAAAACAAAAGTGCGGTCAAAATTAACCGCACTTTTTTATTATTTCAGCAAATATGCACGTAATTGTGCAAAATCGTCATCCATTTCATCAGAAAGTAATGGCAATTTATTGTGTTTATCCAACGCTTCTGGCAATGGAAGATCGAGCGAAAGAATACGCTCAACAGACTCTTTAAATTTCGCTGGATGTGCCGTACATAAGAAAATACCTGATATGCGATCGCACCATGTGGTTCACATAAATAACCTTTTGCATACATCGCTTTTAAGGTTTCTTCTGTTTTGCCATCACTTAACATACCTGAACCTAAATCACTTAAATTCCAGCCATTACGTTTAAATAACTCTTCTACACGTGGCCAGTTGTTAGGACGACTAACATCCATCGCGTTAGAAAGGGTTGCTACAGTCGCTTTAGGTGCCCAGTTACCTGATTCTAAATAACGCGGCACAGTATCGTTCGCATTGGTTGAAGCAATAAATCGTTTAATCGGTAAACCCAATGTTTTTGCAATTAAACCTGCCGTTAAGTTACCGAAGTTACCACTTGGTACGGAAACTACTACGTTATCACGTTTTTCTTTTGGTAATTGCGCTACCGCTTCAAAGTAATAACAAACTTGCGCTAATAAACGGCTAATATTAATGGAGTTCGCTGAGTTTAAACCAATCGCTTGACGTAGTTCTGCATCATCAAACGCTTGTTTGACTAACGCTTGGCATGCATCGAAATCACCATTAATCGCCACAGTGCGAATATTGCCACCTAAAGTACAGAATAGTTTTTCTTGTAATGGGCTGATTTTGCCTTTCGGATATAAAATCACGACATTGATATTTTCCAACCCGTAAAATGCATGGGCTACTGCCGCACCGGTATCACCAGATGTCGCTGTTAAAATAGTAATTTTTCCATCACCACGCACTGCAGCGAGCGCCTGCGCCATAAAACGACCACCGAAGTCTTTAAATGCTAAAGTTGGACCATGGAATAATTCAAGGGCATAAATATTGTCTTCTACTTTTTCTAATGGTGCAGGAAAAGTAAATGCATTTTTCACCATTGCATCTAGTGTAGCTTTCGGTAATTCTTCACCGATTAATGCGCCAAGAAGTTTTTGACTACGTTCAATTAAGGGTAAGGCTAGTAGCTCATCAATATTGTTTAAAGCGGGGATCGTTTCTGGAAAAAATAATCCTTGATCTTTACCAAGCCCTTGACGTACTGCCTGAGCAAAATTTACTTGTTCTTCAGGGTGTTTGATGTTGTACAAATTCATTGTATATCCGTTAATTATAGAGTTTTAATAAAATGTTATTCCCCTCTTTAAGAAGAGGGGAAAGCGATTAATTGCTTAACCTAGCTCTCTCGCGCCGTCATTATCGACCTTACAAACATGAACAAAACCTTCATTGTTTTGTAAATAATGATTTTCTAAATAAGTCGCCAGTTTTGTTGCCGTTTGTAAATCAGGTGCGATGGAGAAAATCGTTGGTCCAGAGCCTGAAATCCCCGTCGCTAACGCGCCTAAATCACGAGTAGCTTGTTTCACTTCTGCGAAATTTGGTAATAAAGCTTCTCGATAAGGTTCCGCAATCACATCTTTCATCATCATCGCTGCAAGGTTTTCTTGATGAGTGTGACACGCATGCACAAAGCCACCTAAATGACGACCATGAGAAATCACATCTTGACGCGTGTAGCTTTTCGGTAAAATTGCACGCGCTTCAGCAGTTGAAACCTCAATGCCTGGATAAGCTAAGACCCAATACCAATTATCAAAAAATGGCAGTTTTTGGCAAATGTTACCGAGGGATTGTACCATAAATTGCACACCGCCTAGGTAACAAGGTGCCACATTATCATAATGGATCGAGCCTGAAATACGCCCCTCTAGCTCTCCCATCATCTCTAACAATTCCATTTTTGAGAATGGTTCATCGTGGAATTTATTTAATGCCACTAATGCAGCCACGATAGAGCACGCACTTGACCCCAAGCCCGAACCAATCGGCATATTTTTCTCAAGGGTCAAACGCAATGGTTTAACTCTCACATTGCGTAATTTTAATTGCTCACTAAACAGTACATAGGCCTGATACACGATATTTTTTTGCGGCTCTTTTGGCAATTTACGCACAAAATAGCCCGCACTTTCGAGCTCAAAACCACTTGGAATAGACTCAATCTGTACGACATCACCTAATAATGAACCATCAATCGGCGAAATGGCTGCACCTAATGTGTCAAACCCTACACTAATATTGGCACTAGATGCCGGAGCATAAATTCTTAACATGTTAAGTCCTTTTTAGTGGTGTAATGTTCTTAAAATATCCGCAAAGATGCCTGCTGCCGTCACGGCGTTACCTGCACCATAACCACGTAATAACAACGGAATTGGTTGATAATAACGCGTGTAGAATGCAAGGGCATTTTCACCGTCTTTCACCTTATACAATGGATTATTTTGATCTACGGCAATGATTGATACTTTGCAGTGGCCATCTTTAATTTGTCCTACGTAGCGCAATACTTTGCCTTCCGCTTTCGCGGCTTCAACGCGTGCTTTAAATTCCGCATCTAATTGTGGCAACATCGCCATAAATTCATCAGCTGATTTGCCTTCAGAGAAGCCTTTCGGTAACACGCCTTCCACTTCCACATCGGAAAGCTCAAGTTCTAGACCCGCTTCACGCGCTAAAATAAGCAATTTACGTGCCACATCTTGACCCGATAAATCATCACGAGGATCTGGCTCTGTAAAGCCTTTTTCACGTGCAAGTGCGGTCACTTCTGAAAGAGAAAGTCCTTCTTCTAATTTACCGAAGATGAAAGAAAGTGAGCCCGACAAAATGCCTTCGAAATACTCAAGCTCATCACCCGCTGCCAATAAATTCTGTAAGTTTTCGATAACCGGTAAGCCAGCGCCTACGTTGGTTTCGTATAGGAATTTATGTTGGCTCGCTTGTGCATTGCGACGTAATTCGTGGTAATAGGCTAATTCACGCGTATTCGCTTTTTTATTTGGAGTTACCACATGGAAGCCTTCTTTTAATGCGCGCGCATAAAGCCCAGCGACCGATTCAGCTGTTGTACAATCTACGAAGACTGGATTCACCACGTGATGCAATTTAATGAAAGATAACAACACATCGAAATC
>CAKVVS010000113.1:0-5196 GCA_934834395.1 Parahaemophilus parainfluenzae
CATCAATGTGATTATCTATCAGCATTTGTTCAATGTCATCAAGATCACTTTCTAAAAAATCAATCCACTGATTATTCTCATCGCTACGTTCATCTTTTTCTTCACCAATTAATGCATCAAAAACTGACCGCACTTTTTGTTGGTGCGCCTGTAATGTTTGATAGAAATTATCCCAGTTTTCAATTGGATAAGATTTTATCGTAGCCTGATTCTTTTCATCTAAATAAGTATATTCTCGACAAGCGACCATTAATCTAAGGCGATTTTCTTCATCAGTTGGGAGAAGTTGCGTCTGTTGATCATCAATAGCTTGTAGCACGTTTTCAGTACGACGAAGGAAGATATAAGCGTCTCTTAATTCATGATATTGTTGAGGCGTAATTAAACCAAGATCCCGTATTTCGGGCAGAAGTTTAAGTAATTCATGTTGTTGGAGCTTAATCTCACGTCCACCTCGAATCAGTTGAAAAACTTGCACAATAAATTCGATTTCTCGAATCCCGCCTGCGCCTAGTTTAATATTGTCTTTTAAGCCACGACGTCGAACTTCACGCTCAATTTTACCTTTCATTTCACGTAAAGCTTGAATCACACTAAAATCAATATAGCGTCGATACACAAAAGGATGAAGTAATTGTTGTAAGGTTTTTACATTGGGATCTTGCGCATCAGCGCCTAAAATACGCCCTTTGATCATGGCATAGCGTTCCCAGTCTCGCCCTTGATCTTGGTAATATTGCTCCATTGCCGAAAAACTTAAGGCAAGTGCACCGCTGTCGCCAAAAGGACGAAGACGCATATCTGTACGATAGACAAAGCCATCTGGCGTGAATTGATCTAAAGCATTGATCAGACGTTGTCCTAAACGGGTAAAAAATTTAGCATTATCAACGGCTCGTCTTGCTCCAACGGTTTCACCTTGTGAAGGATAGGTAAAAATTAAATCAATATCAGAGGAAAAATTTAGCTCAAAACCACCTAATTTTCCCATTCCAAGAATATAGAGTTGCTGAGGGTTGCCATTTTCATCGCAAGGCGTGCCCATTTCTTCGCAAGCTTGTTTGTACAGCCAATCTCTCGCACCAATGATAAGACTCTCAGCAAGTTGAGAAAGACGAATAAAAATTTCTTCTACGGTGGCAAGATTCAAGCTTTGACAGAAACTGAGTTTCGCCATTTCTTGATTACGAAAATCTCGTAGCGTTTTGTAAAGCTGTTCTTCGTTTTGGATAGTAGAGAGTTGGTCAGCTAAACGGCTAGCGTAATGTTGACAATCTGAAAATTGAGGAGGATGTTGCCACCATTGAGCTAAAAAGTGCGGGTGTTTTTTTAAGACTTTTTCCAAGAAATCAGACAGACTGATAGCATAGTTTATTTGTCCGATTGGTGTCGTGAGATCTGTCGCGTCCCGCTCGATTTGTTGGGTTATTTCATCAAGATTCATTTCAGGGAAATGTTGGCAAAGCACTTCGCCAAGTTGAATGAGTTTTTCAGTCGAAAGCGGAAGTGAAAGCGCCATAATTTACCCCTTAAAATGTTCGTCAATCTTGCGTAGTACGATTTCTTTGGCTTGTTGCGGTTGCAGACTATCTAGCCAATTTAATGGTGTTTTCCAGCCGCGTAGCCAGGTGATTTGTCGTTTGGCTAATTGTCGAGTTGCACAAATACCGCGGAAGACCATTTCTTCATGATCATAGTCACCTCGTAAATATTCCCACATTTGGCGATAGCCCACACAGCGGATAGAAGGCAAATCAGGATGGAGATCTTCTCGTTGGTAGAGTTTTTCCACTTCTTCTTGGAAACCTAATTCGATCATTTTATGGAAACGTTGTTCGATACGTTGATGTAACACCGCACGATCTTCTGGAGCAATAGCAAATTGTAAAAATTGATAAGGCAATTCTTCACCTTTTTGTTCAGTTAATTCCGTTAATGATTTGCCCGTTAAATAGAATACTTCTAATGCACGATTAATGCGCTGTGAATCATTTGGATTGATACGTTCTGCCGAAATAGGATCAATTTTTTGTAATTCTTGATGAAGTGCTGGCCAGCCAAATTTCTGCGCTTTTTCTTCAATCTCTAAGCGTAAATTTTCATCAGCAGATGGAAGGGGGGAAAGTCCTTCAATCAATGCTTTGTAATACAACATGGTGCCGCCAACCAAAAGTGGAATTTTACCTTGCGCGGTAATATCGGCCATTTCTCTGAGAGCATCGTCACGAAAATTCATCGCAGAATAACTTTCAGCGGGATCTAGAATATCGATTAAGCGGTGAGGAACAAGGGCAAGTTCTTCTTTAGAAGGCTTTGCCGTGCCAATATCCATGCCTTTATAAATTAATGCAGAATCGACGCTGATTACTTCCACGGGCAGGCTTTGACGCAATTGAATAGCAAGATCCGTTTTTCCTGAGGCTGTTGGCCCCATCAGAAAAAGTGCAGTTGGTTTGGAGTCAGTTTTTTGTGTCATATTACAAATCAGTTAAAAAAGGCTGCCAGTTAATCGGTTTCAGTAATGTATTAAATTTTTCTTGATGAGCTTTATTCAGTAAGCGTTCCGTTTCACTTAATAAGCTGACTGCATCCGCTAACACCTCAATCGGTTTCATCTCTAGCGTCTGACAAAGTGCGGTCAGAAAATCAGGCATATTTTCTAGATGTTCAGCAAGCAGGCTCACCACACATTTTTGTAAATTTTGTGTACGTAAAATCGCAGGTACTTTGTTTAATGTAAAGCGTAGCTGGGCTTCATTTTCAATAAATTCAAAACCACTTTGTTGGAAAAAAGCTTTTTGTTTTTGCCATTGTTCAAATTGTTTTTCATCTAAGCGGAAAATAATCGGAATGAGCAATGGCTGTTGTGAAATTTCACCTTGTTGTAAGGTTAATTCATAATTTAAGGTTTGTAATTTAGCTAATGACATCAAATAAAACTGCTGATTTTGTTGTAAAAGCAATGCTTTATTTTCAATTAATGCTAATGCGCGTAAATAGCCCGTTTCACTTGCCTGTGGAAGTTGTTGTTCAACGACAGGTGTTGTTAAAAGTTGAGAATTTTCCGCAGGACGTACTAATTCACCATATAAGCGTTGTTCCGTCTTTGTAGGTTGTTCACGATAACCATACGACGGAACGTACTCACTACGGTTTGAAAAGTGCGGTCGGTTTTCTAATTGTTTTTCACGAGATTGATGATAATTTGAGGCGAAAATATTTTGCCCTGCCGCTGCACGATTGGGTTTTGTTTCGTAGTGAGGTTGATATGAAGCCGAAGGCTCTCTTGCCTCATTCATCGCTGGCACTAAATCCAATTCAGCTTGAGGAATGGCATTGAGCGCATTTGTTACGCCTTGGCAGATAAAGTCATGAATTAAGCGAGCTTGATGGAAACGCACCTCGTGTTTTGTTGGATGTACATTAACATCGACATCATGTGGATTGAGGTCGATAAACAGCACAAATGCTGGGTATTGCTCAGTATGCAAATGTTCTGCATAAGCTTGGCGAATCGCGTGAGTAATAACTTTGTCTCGCACCATTCGTCCATTGATATAGCAATAACTTAAATCATTTTGAGAACGTGTAAATTCAGGTGTCGCTACCCAGCCAGAAAGATGCAGATCATCATGTTTCCAGTCAATGCGTAAGGCATGTTGAACAAAATCATCGCCACAAATAGCGGCAACACGTTTTAGTTGTTGTTCTTCATTCGTCGCAGGGCGGTATTGTCGAACAATTTTGCCATTATGTGTGAGCGTAAAAGCGATATTAAATTTTGCTAAAGCAATTCGGCGAATGACTTCATCAATATGAGCAAATTCTGTTTTATCGGTACGTAAGAATTTACGACGAGCAGGCGTGTTAAAAAAGAGATTCGCCACTTCAACTGTGGTGCCGACTGGATGGGAGGCGGGTTTGATTGTGGTTTCCATCTCTCGCCCTTGTGCATAGACTTGCCACGCTTCATTTTGCTCCACTGTGCGAGAGGTAAGTGTGAGACGAGAAACCGAGCTGATACTGGCAAGGGCTTCACCGCGGAAACCTAAACTTAAAATGGCTTCGAGATCATCGAGATCGGCAATTTTACTGGTTGCGTGTCTAGCGAGTGCGAGGCTTAATTCCTCTTTAGGAATGCCACTGCCATTATCTCGAATACGAATTAGGTTGGCGCCGCCGTTTTCGATATCGATATGAATTTTATTGGCACCCGCATCAAGGCTGTTTTCCACCAATTCTTTCACTACAGAAGAAGGGCGTTCGACCACTTCACCTGCGGCAATCTGATTAGCCAGCTGTGGAGAAAGAATTTTGATTGCCATAGGATTCCTTATTTTTCTTTAAGTTTGATTTTTTGCCCAGTCACGACTTTGCCATTTTTCAATGTCGGGTTCAGTTTTAAAAGACGATTAACCGGTACATTGTATTCACGAGAGATAGCATAGATAGTTTGATCAGCTTTTACTGTGTGATAAAGCGGGGTTTCTTTCTTGCCATCATCTTTCTTTTCATTTCCTTTTGAAGAAGCGTCTTTTTTATCATTACCTTTTTTCTCAGGCTCTTTTTTATTCTCAGCTTTTTCTTGTTTTTGATCTTTTTTAGAAACGGCTTTTTCAGCTTCAACAATCTTGCTGTTTTTTCCTTTGTTATCGGCTTTGGCTTTATCATCTGATTTAGGTTTTTCTTCTACCTTTTTGCCTTTGCCGTTATCCGGAATTTTAATGGTTTCATTTAACCAGAGTTCTTTACGTTTTAGTTTATTTAACTCAATAATTTCACTGACTTTTACATCGTATTTATTTGCCAGGCTACCAATGCTTTCACCTGGTTTCACTTTATGGCGAATACCGCTATCTTTCACATCGGAAGTGCGGTCAGATTTTTCATTATTTTTGTCGTTTGATTTTGTAGATTTGCTATCTTGCTCATCACTAGGTGGAACAGCAATCGCTTTTAAATTACCATTGCGATAAGCGACTAAGCCTTCATAAATCATATAAGCAATACGACGACGATAAGCAATGGTATTCAGTTTTTGTTCTTCTTCCATATTGGAAAGGAAACCTGTTTCCACCAGAACGGAAGGAATATCCGGTGAACGCAATACGCCAAGGCTCGCATGTTGTGGCGTGCTACGACTTAATGAAGTCACGCGAGCAAAGCGACGTAAAATACTGTTTCCGAGTTCATAAC
>CAKVVS010000114.1:0-5169 GCA_934834395.1 Parahaemophilus parainfluenzae
CCACAAAGCATTCCATCGCCATTACACCCACATATTCAAGCTTATCCATGATTTTTCCAAGCATAGATTCCGCCTGAGTTTGTTGGCTTTGTTGTTGAGGGAATGAAATATCTGTCACGCTGTAACGTAATATGCCATTTTGCTGTAGATTATGAGTTACTGGATAGAAATGTTTTTCGCTATTTTTAAATCTTGCGCCTACAATAGACACTTCGTAATCAAAAGGAATGAATTTTTCTGCAATCACTTCACCAAATAAGTCATCAGTGATATCTGCTTTTTTTTCATCGCTGATAATCCATTGACCTCGACCATCATATCCTCCTGTTCTACGTTTGACGACGACTTTCTCGCCAATAGTTTGGAAAATATCATTCCATTGCGTTTTATCTTTTAATAAACACCAAGGCGAGGTAGAAAGATTAAGTTCATCCAGTAAAGATTTTTGGGTAAAACGATCGGCTAATAAGCCAAAAACATTCTGATTAACGAAATTTTTATGATGACCTAATAATTCAGTTAAAGGTGTTTTTTCCCAACGTTCAATTTCTGCGGTAATGATGGCATCTTTAGGTAAATCAAATACAGGCGCATTGAACTCAAGTGGCTGTACATGAATATCTAATGGGGCACCAGCATAACGTAACATTCTGCCGAGTTGACCATTACCAAGTACATAAACGGTAGGATATAGGGTAGAGTTTTGCATAAAATTTCTCATCAAATCTAGCTAAAAAAACAACCGCACTTTAAAAAGTGCGGTCAAATTGAAAGGGGTTTTATGTACGTGGATCAGGATTATCCAATACCACATTAGTTTGATTTTCGCGGAATGCTTGTAGGCGAGCAAATAACGCATCATCCCAACCAGCAAGAATTTGTGCGGCGAGTAATCCTGCATTAGCTGCGCCAGCAGGGCCAATTGCTAAGGTACCAACAGGAATACCTTTAGGCATTTGTACGATAGAATAGAGACTATCTACACCGCTTAATATAGAGCTTTTAACAGGTACCCCAAGTACTGGCACAAGTGTTTTGGCTGCGATCATACCCGGCAAATGCGCTGCACCACCTGCACCTGCAATAATCACTTTGTAACCATTTTTTTGTGCATTTTCGGCAAATTCAAACAGTTTGTCGGGGGTTCGATGTGCGGAAACGACTTCAACATGATATGCCACATTGAGTTCATCTAAAATTTGAGTTGCTTCTTGCATGGTAGCCCAATCGCTTTTAGAGCCCATAACAATAGCAATTTGTGCGGTATTTGACATATTTTTAAAAATTTATCTGATAAAAAACGATGCGTAGAATAGCATATTTACCCACTTTTAAGCAAACGTTTGCTATGCGGTAAAGACTGAAAATTACATTGCAAGTTTTGTCATAAAATTTTATCCTAATAGGAGTTTTTTTCTTAGAAATAGAGCAGATTATGTTAGCTAAAGCGAAATATAGAAAAGATTACAAACAACCTGATTTTACAGTTACGGATATTTTCCTTGATTTTCAATTAGATCCTAAGCATACCGTTGTCACTGCAAAAACAACCTTCCAACGTTTAAATGATGAAGCAACCCATCTACGATTAGATGGTCATGGATTTCAATTTGCCTCCATTAAATTCAATGGCGAAGATTTCAAACATTATCATCAAGACCATGAAAGTTTAACGTTAGATTTAACCAATCAAAGTGCGGCCAATTTTGAACTTGAAATTGTGACGAATTTAGAGCCTGCACAAAACACCTCTTTACAAGGGCTTTATCAATCAGGTGAAGGCATTTGTACTCAATGCGAAGCAGAAGGTTTCCGTCAAATTACCTATATGCTTGATCGTCCTGATGTATTAGCTCGCTATACAACCAAAATTACCGCTGATAAATCTAAATATCCTTATTTGCTTTCTAATGGTAACCGCATTGCAAGTGGTGAATTAGAGGATGGTCGTCATTGGGTTGAATGGAATGACCCTTTCCCGAAACCAAGCTATTTATTCGCTTTAGTGGCAGGTGATTTTGATTTATTACAAGATACCTTTACGACAAAAAGTGGTCGTGAAGTAGCCTTAGAGCTTTATGTTGACCGTGGCAATCTTGATCGCGCTTCGTGGGCAATGGAAAGTCTGAAAAAATCCATGAAATGGGATGAAGACCGTTTCAATTTAGAATACGACTTAGATATTTACATGATTGTTGCTGTGGACTTCTTCAATATGGGCGCCATGGAAAATAAAGGGTTGAATATTTTCAACTCTAAATTTGTGTTGGCAAATCCACAAACAGCAACCGATGATGATTATCTCGCCATTGAAAGCGTGATTGCGCATGAGTATTTCCATAACTGGACAGGAAACCGTGTAACTTGCCGTGATTGGTTCCAATTAAGTTTGAAAGAAGGTTTAACGGTTTTCCGTGATCAAGAATTTTCATCTGATACGGGTTCTCGAGCTGTTAATCGCATTAATAACGTGAAATTCTTACGTACGGTACAATTTGCCGAAGATGCGAGCCCAATGTCACACCCAATTCGCCCTGAAAAAGTCATTGAAATGAATAACTTCTATACCGTGACTGTATATGAAAAAGGGGCAGAAGTGATTCGTATGCTGCACACATTATTAGGCGAACAAGGTTTCCAAAAAGGAATGCAACTTTATATTGCAGAAAACGATGGAAAAGCAGCAACTTGTGAAGATTTTGTGTCAGCCATGGAGCGTGCTTCAAACATTGATTTAACGCAATTCCGTCGTTGGTATAGCCAATCTGGTACGCCAGAATTATTGATTAGTGATGCCTATGACGAACAAACTCATACTTATCGTTTAACGGTTTCACAATCTACGCCTCCAACAGCGGACCAAATGGAAAAAGTAAACTTACATATTCCATTGAAAATTGCGCTTTATGATGCCAACGGCACCAAACAAATGTTACAGCATAACGGTGAATTGTTAAGTGATGTATTAAATGTAACAGAAAAAGACCAAGTGTTTGAGTTCCATGGTATTTATGGTCGCCCAATTCCTGCGTTATTATGTGATTTCTCTGCACCGGTGAAACTGGATTATGATTACACCACAGAGCAGTTATTAGGTTTACTTAAATTTGCAGATAACCAATTTGCTCGTTGGGATGCTGCACAAATGCTGTTTACTCAAGAATTGCGTCGTAATGTGGCTCATTTCCAACAAGGTGAAGCCTTTGAAATTTCACCTGATGTTTTGACCGCACTTGCGCATGTATTGGAAAATTATGAACAAGATATTGAATTAGCCACATTAATTCTGACCTTGCCAAAAGACATTGAGTTTGCAGAAAGCTTTAAAACGATTGATCCAGATGGCATTGCAGCTGCAAGAGAATTTATGTTGGTGCAAATTGCAGAATACTTAAAAGAAGATTTATTGCGTATTTACACCCATATTCGTCTTGAAGATTATCGAGTGACGCAAGAAGATATTGCCTTACGAGCAATGCGTAATCTTTGTTTAAGTTATTTGGCTTACACCAATCTAGGCAACAATGTAGTTCAAAAACATTACAATAATGCCAATAATATGACAGATACGCTGGCTGCATTAAATATGGCAACCAAAGCCTCGTTATCTTGCCGTGATACCTTGTTAGCGGATTTTGAACAAAAATGGCAACATGATGGCTTAGTCATGGATAAATGGTTTGCTTTACAAGCAACTCGTCCTGATGAAAACGTATTGGAAATTGTACAAGCATTAATGGATCACCCAAGCTTTAACTTCAACAATCCAAACCGTTTACGTTCATTAGTGGGTAGCTTTGCAAATCACAACTTAAAAGCGTTCCATCATATTAGTGGTTCAGGCTATCGCTTCTTAACGGATGTTTTAATTCGTTTAAATGAAAGCAATCCACAAGTGGCAGCACGTTTAATTGAGCCATTGATTCGTTTCTCACGTTTTGATGCACAACGTCAAACCTTAATGAAACGTGCCTTAGAACGATTAAGTGCTGTTGAAGATCTCTCAAAAGATTTATTTGAGAAGATTGAAAAAGCCTTGCAATAAAACAAAAAGTGCGGTTAATTTTGACCGCACTTTCCATTTACAGTGAACTATCCTGAGATATAAACGAGTATGTATTCTTTAATCCGTAAAGCCATCTTTTCCCTTGACCCTGAAACTGCCCATGATTTAGTGATTAAATCATTGTACTTAGCGGGTAAATCGCCTTGCCAATTTTTATTAAAGCAGCTTTTGGCTTGTCCACAAGGCACACCTAAGCAAGTAATGGGCATTACCTTTAAAAATCCTATTGGGTTAGCAGCGGGCGCAGATAAAAATGCCGAAGCCATTGATGGATTTGGTGCGATGGGATTTGGTTTTATTGAAGTAGGAACGGTTACGCCTTTAGCGCAAGAGGGAAATGCGAAACCTCGTCAATTCCGTTTAGTGGAAGCAGAAGGGATTATTAACCGTAACGGATTCAATAATTATGGTATTGATTATGCGATTGAGAATGTTAAAAAGGCAAAATTTGATGGCGTAATTGGGATTAATATTGGCAAAAATAAAGTCACACCAATTGAAAAGGGTAAAGATGATTACTTATTTTGCTTAAACAAAGCTTATAACTATGCGGATTATATTACGGTAAATATTTCATCACCGAATACTCCAGATTTACGCCAATTACAGTATGGTGATTACTTTGATGATTTATTGCAAAGTATAAAACAGCGTCAAAAAGTATTAGCTGAGCAATATAACAAATATGTACCGATTGCAGTAAAAATCGCACCTGATTTATCCGAGAGCGAGCTCGTTCAAATTGCAGATACGTTACTTCGTCATCAAATGGACGGGGTAATTGCGACTAATACGACGATTTCACGCGACAACGTCACAGGTTTGAAAAATGCTGAACAACAAGGTGGCTTAAGTGGAAAACCGTTACAGCAGAAAAGTACAGAAATTATTCGAAGATTGCATCAAGAACTGAAAGGTCAAATCCCGATTATTGGGAGTGGTGGTATTGATGGTGTACAAAATGCACAAGAGAAGATTGAAGCAGGTGCTGAATTGTTACAAGTTTATTCGGGTTTGATTTATCACGGTCCAAGCTTAGTTAAAGAATTAGTGAAAGCGATTAAATAAATGACAAAAAAATATGATTTACATTGCCACAGTAC
>CAKVVS010000115.1:0-4997 GCA_934834395.1 Parahaemophilus parainfluenzae
GTATAAATATAAGCCCAATTTGTAGGATTGAATGAAGCGTCTAATTTCATGCCCTTCATCTTTGTTTTTACTGATTTAACCGCAGTAGCATCCTGGCTATCTTCCCCATCTGCACTATTAGGTCCTAAATCAGCAGTCACTTCATCTAAGGTCATGTCATATTTACCTGAACGATCTTTATCTACATCAAAACCGATGTTGACATTTGACCACGCTATTTTATTTTGTGGAGAATTTGGATCTGTCACTTCCCCTGCGGCTAGTTCAACTTTACCTTTTGTTGCTAAGCTATAGCTAGTAGAGGCTTGATATTGAACTGGCTTATCTGATTTAAGTAAATCAAATAAAGGTTGGGTTGTTTCATTTTTACCAATCACACCTTGTGCTGAAAACATGGTTGGCATGAAATTAAATTTGGTTAATTGATCGAGTGGAAATGGACCATGATAAAGTTTCGTTGAAAATGGAATAGTGAAAGTCTCACCTTCTTCAGGTAAGGAAATCACGAGTTCATCTTCCACTTGAGAGGTAAATAAACCACGATCAAACTGTTTATTTTTATAAACAACTTTAAATGAATCAGATAAGCCTAAAGCTTGAGCTTGTTTATTTGCTAATTCAATTTGGCGTAAATATTCAGTTTGTGCTTTTTCCCCGGTAAACCAAGCCCCACCGACACCTACCGCACCGAGAGCCACAATCACACCTAATGCTACGACTGATTTTTTCATTTCGATTCCTTTGTTAAATTAATAGATGATTAAAATTGTCGGCAATTTACCACAAAACACAAATTTTTTCTTATTTTTTCAAAATAATTTTATATTTTCCCCTTGAACTTTGTTCAGCTGGACTTATTTTGTGAAACAAGAACGGAAATGACCGCACTTTAAAAGGAAGAAAAAATTTAAATCTTGCCTCTTGAAATGCGGAAAAGTATCCACATCTTATTCATCGTAATGATTTACAACGAATTTAAAATTTACTTAGGAGTAACAAAATGGGAAAAATTATTGGTATTGACTTAGGTACAACAAACTCTTGTGTGGCAGTAATGGATGGTGATAAACCACGCGTAATCGAAAACGCAGAAGGTGATCGCACTACTCCGTCAATTATTGCTTATACAAATGATAACGAAATTTTAGTGGGTCAACCGGCAAAACGCCAAGCAGTGACCAACCCGAAAAATACATTATTTGCAATTAAACGTTTAATCGGTCGTCGTTTTGACGATGCTGAAGTAAAACGTGATATCGACATTATGCCATTTGAAATCATCAAAGCAGACAACGGTGATGCATGGGTAAATGTAAAAGGTGACAAACTTGCGCCTCCACAAATCTCTGCAGAAGTATTGAAAAAAATGAAGAAAACTGCAGAAGATTTCTTGGGTGAGCCAGTGACTGAAGCTGTAATCACTGTTCCTGCATACTTTAACGATGCTCAACGTCAAGCGACAAAAGATGCAGGTCGTATCGCAGGCTTAGAAGTTAAACGTATTATCAACGAACCAACAGCAGCAGCATTAGCTTACGGTTTAGATAAAGGCCAAGGCAACAAAACTATCGCTGTTTATGACTTAGGTGGTGGTACATTCGACTTATCTATCATCGAAATTGATGAAGTAGGTGGCGAAAAAACCTTCGAAGTATTAGCAACCAATGGTGATACTCACTTAGGTGGTGAAGACTTCGATAACCGTGTAATCAACTACTTAGTGGATGAGTTCAAAAAAGAACAAGGTGTTGATTTACGTAATGACCCACTTGCAATGCAACGTTTAAAAGAAGCAGGTGAAAAAGCGAAAATTGAACTTTCATCTGCACAACAAACTGATGTGAACTTACCTTACATCACTGCAGATGCAACAGGTCCTAAACACTTAAACATTAAATTAACCCGTGCTAAATTAGAATCTTTAGTAGAAGATTTAGTGGCGAAATCACTTGAACCTGTAAAAGTGGCATTAAACGATGCTGGCTTAAGTGCATCACAAATTGATGATGTTATCCTAGTGGGCGGTCAAACCCGTATGCCATTAGTACAACAAAAAGTAGAAGAATTCTTCGGTAAAGCACCTCGTAAAGACGTGAACCCGGATGAAGCCGTTGCTATCGGTGCTGCAGTTCAAGGTGGTGTATTAGCAGGTGATGTAACTGATGTATTATTGTTAGACGTAACACCGTTATCTTTAGGTATCGAAACCATGGGTGGTGTAATGACTACCTTAATTGAGAAAAACACGACGATTCCAACTAAAAAATCACAAGTGTTCTCAACTGCAGAAGATAACCAAAGTGCAGTAACCATTCACGTATTACAAGGTGAACGTAAACAAGCATCAGCGAATAAATCTTTAGGCCAATTCAACCTTGAAGGCATCAACCCTGCTCCACGCGGTATGCCACAAATTGAAGTAACCTTCGATATCGACGCTGACGGTATTATCCACGTTTCTGCGAAAGATAAAGGTACAGGTAAAGAACAACAAATCACCATCAAAGCCTCTTCAGGTTTAAGTGATGAAGAAATTCAAAAAATGGTTCGTGATGCAGAAGCAAACGCTGAAGCAGACCGTAAATTTGAAGAATTAGTACAAGCTCGCAACCAAGCAGATCACCTTGTACACAGCACACGTAAACAATTAGAAGAAGCCGGTGACAAAGTTCCAGCTGAAGATCGTGCAGCAATTGAAAGTGCATTAAGCGATTTAGAAACAGCTGCGAAAGGTGAAGATAAAGCGGCTATCGAAGCTAAACTTCAAGCGCTTGCAGAAGTTGCTCAAAAACTTGTTCAAGTGGCTCAACAGCAAGCTGATGCACAACAAGCTCAAAGCAACAGCAAACCAAATGATGATGTTGTTGATGCTGAGTTTGAAGAAGTGAAAGACAACAAATAATTTCACTTTAACCTAAATCAAAGGGCGTAGCGATACGCCCTTTTGGTGTATTCATTCATCAGTATTTTTCCTGACTTTATTTAAAAAAGTGAAGTCAGGAAAAATATGTTTGTAGGGTAAATCGCATGACTATTCTACTAAACCATGAGGTGGAAATTCACATCACTCATTTCTACACTATAAATCTAAAGTGTAAAAACATGATGAAAAATGACCGCACTTTATCCCGAAACGAACCCAATTCAAGGGGAAAATAATGAAATTCGAAACAAAATGTCTCCATGCCGGTTATAGCCCAAAAAATGGAGAGCCACGTGTTCAACCAATCGTACAAAGCACCACTTATACTTACGATTCTGCAGAAGAAATTGGCAAGTTATTTGATTTACAAGCAGCCGGTTATTTCTATACTCGCCTAGCAAACCCAACAACAAATGCTGCAGAAGAAAAAATCACGGCACTTGAAGGTGGTGTAGCAACAATGTGTACTGCTTCTGGTCAATCTGCGGTTTTCTATGCGATGTTGAATATTTTAGAAGCAGGCGATCATTTTATTTCCTCTTCTTATGTGTATGGCGGTACTTACAATTTGTTTGCCCATACATTCAAAAAAATGGGTATCGAAGTGACTTTTGTGGATCAAGATTTACCACTTGAAGAACTCAAAAAAGCGATTCGTCCAAATACAAAAGCCGTCTTTGCTGAAACCATTGCAAACCCCGCTTTACGCGTGTTGGATATTGAAAAATTTGCTACTTTAGCAAAAGCTGCAGAAGCACCATTATTAGTTGATAATACCTTTGCAACGCCCTATTTTTGTCGTCCAATCGAATTTGGCGCAAATGTGGTCATTCACAGCACATCTAAATATTTAGATGGCCATGCTATTGCCTTAGGTGGCTCAATTACTGATGGCGGTAACTTTAATTGGAATAACGGTAAATATCCGCAATTAAGCACGCCAGACCAAACTTATCATGGTTTGGTTTACACAGAAACCTTCGGCCCTGCGGCTTATATTGTCAAAGCACGCGTGCAATTAATGCGTGATTTAGGTGCTACACCAGCTCCTCAAAATAGTTTCTTATTGAATGTAGGTATGGAAACCCTTGCGCTTCGCATGCAACGCCATTATGAAAATGCACAGGCCGTAGCCGAGTTTTTAGAAAAACATCCACAAGTCGCTAAAGTGAATTACCCTGGCTTATCGAGCTCACCAGATTACTCGCTCAAACAAAAATATTTACCTAATGGTTTGTGTGGTGTCATTTCCTTTGAGATTAAAGGTGGCAAAGAAACCGCGGCAAAATGGTTAAACGCGTTACAAATGACCTCTCGTGAAGTACACGTAGCCGATATTCGTACTTGTGCGTTACACCCAGCGACTTCAACGCATCGCCAATTAAGTGAAGCTGAACTAGAACAAGCGGGTATTTCTGCAGGACTTATTCGTCTTTCTTGCGGTATTGAAAATATTCAAGATATTTTAGCCGATTTAGAGCAAGCATTCGCTGCAGCGAAATAAGTATTATAAGGCAGGCAAATTGCCTGCCACTTTAAATAGAGAGATAAAAGCATTCAGCTTATCGCTTATTTTTATTTGTTTACTTATCTTAATAGTAAGCAAACAAAAACAAGTATAAATTAACGTATTTACCCTTGATATTTCTGCCTTCGGCATCATTTTTATTGTTAGGTATGTTGTTATGCAGTACCACACAATAACAAAATAAAATTTTTTAAATTTATATTTTTAAACGGAAAACGAAAACATTATGGCAAAGAAAGATTATTACGACGTTCTTGGTGTTGAACGTGGCGCAGATGAAAAAGCAATTAAACGTGCTTACAAAAAACTCGCCATGCAATATCACCCTGATAGAACCAAAGGTGATAAAGCCAAAGAAGAAAAATTTAAAGAAATCCAAGAAGCCTATGAAATTTTAGGTGATAAAGAAAAACGTGCGGCTTACGATCAATACGGTCACGCAGCCTTTGAACAAGGCGGCATGGGAGGCGGCGACTTCGGTGGCGGATTCAGCGGTGCTGATTTCGGTGATATTTTTGGTGATATGTTTGGCGATATCTTCGGCGG
>CAKVVS010000116.1:0-4977 GCA_934834395.1 Parahaemophilus parainfluenzae
CCCGAGCAGCGCATTTACAACACTTCTTGTATCGCGGTTTAGCATTGCCATTAGTGGCACTTGCCGGTTTAACCTTTATGACTTACAAAAATATGCATGGCGATAAAATCGCTGAGCGTATTGCAGCACAAAAAGAAGCCATGCGTCAGGCACGCAAGGAAATCGAAGAAGCGGAGGATGAGCATCATGAGTAATCCACGTCCGGTAGGCGGTCGCCTTGTTTCTGCCGCAATTCTCTTTTTTGCACCACTTGCTGTGCTTTGCGTTTTATTAATTTTAAAACGTTTGGTTTTCGGTATTGGTTCTGTGACCGCACTTAATGGCGGTTATCCTTGGGGTTTATGGATTGCCTTTGACTTACTTGTCGGTACAGGATTTGCCTGTGGCGGTTGGGCACTCGCTTGGACCGTGTATATTTTCAATAAAGGGAAATATCACGCTCTTGTTCGCCCAGCATTGCTTGCAAGTTTATTCGGCTATTCCCTTGGTGGTTTATCTATCACTATTGATATGGGACGTTATTGGCATTTACCGTATTTCTACATTCCAGGGCAGTTCAACACGAACTCTGTTCTATTTGAAACAGCATTTTGTATGACGGTGTATATCATCGTGGTGACCCTAGAGTTCGCCCCTGTATGGCTTGGTTTCTTCGGCTTGAAAAAATGGTTTAATAAACTAAATAAAATCATGTTTTTCATTATTGCCTTGGGTGCCTTGTTACCAATGATGCACCAATCTTCAATGGGTTCCTTGATGATTGTAGCTGGTCACAAAGTCCATGCGGTATGGCAAAGCTATGAAGCGCTACCAATTCTCTCCTTGCTGACAGCTTTCATTATGGGCTTCTCTATTGTGATTTTTGAGGGTTCTTTAGTTAAAGCAGGTCTTGCAGGAAAAACACCAGATGAACGTCATTTATTTACTCAATTGGCACGCGTTACCGCAGGATTAATTTTCTGTTTCTTAGCGGTGCGTTTTGGTGAGTTGATTTATCACGACAAACTGCAAATGGTTGTAGGTTTCGATAAATTAACTAAATTTGAAGCATGGATGTTCTGGATGGAAGTCTGGTTGATGGTATTACCATTACTAACCCTCTTCCTTGGGGAGAAAAAATCAGATTCCCGTTGGTTATTTATTTCGGCATTAAGCATGTTACTCGGTGCAGCATTATGGCGTATGAACTACTCGCTTATCATGTATAATCCGGGCAACGGCTATCAATATTTCCCATCTGCGGAAGAATTGCTTATTTCAATCGGTTTCGTTTCTATTGAAGTATGTGCCTATATTTTAATCATTCGTTTATTCCCTGTATTACCGGTATTTAAAGAAAAACATACCGAAGACTCAGAAAAAATTATTGCCGAAAAAGCGGCATTCAGCAAAAAAGTTAGCGGAGCAGAATAATGTCAGAAAAAAAACGTATCTCAATTGACCCAATTACCCGTATTGAGGGTCATTTACGTATTGATTGCGAAATTGAAAACGGTGTTGTCACCAATGCTTGGTCTTCTGGTACCATGTGGCGCGGTATGGAAAATATCGTAAAAGGTGCCGACCCACGTGATGCATGGATGATTATGCAACGTATTTGTGGCGTATGTACCACTGTACACGCGATTATCAGCGTACGTGCTGTAGAAGATGCTATCGGTGCTAAAGTCCCCGTCAATGCACAGTATATTCGTAACATGATTCTTGCTGCCCACAGTATTCACGACCATATCGTGCATTTCTATCAACTCTCTGCGATGGACTGGGTGGATATCACCGCTGCACTAAAAGCTGATCCTGAAAAAGCGGCAGATATGCTAAAAGGTGTCTCTACATGGTCATTAAACAGTGCTAACGAATTCCGCAACGTACAGAAAAAAATCCAAGCATTAGTGGACAGCGGACAACTTGGTATTTTCGCTAACGGTTACTTCGGTCATGCTGCAATGAAACTTCCACCAGAAGTCAACCTCATTGCCGTCGCACACTATTTGCAAGCCCTTGAATGTCAACGTGATGCTAACCGCGTAGTGGCATTACTCGGTAGTAAAACACCACATATTCAAAACTTGGCGATTGGTGGCGTAGCAAACCCAATTAACTTAGATTCCCAAGCGGTACTAAACCAAGAACGTCTCATGTTCGTGAAAGCTTGTATCGATCGCTTAACTGACTTCATTAACCAAGTGTATAAAGTAGATGCGGCAGTATTTGCGGCTTACTATCCTGAATGGTTAAGCTTAGGTAAAACATCAGGCAACTACTTATCTGTACCTGAATACCCAATTGATGCAGATAACTCTAAATTCATGTTGAAAGGTGGTTATATCGAAAACGGCGATTTATCGACTTTCCGTGCAATCGACCAACAAAAAGATGAGTTCGTTGTAAAAGGCATTAAAGAGAGTGGTAAACACGCTTGGTACGAAGATGATGAGCCATTAGAACCTTGGGCTGGCTTAACTCGTCCGAAATATACCGGCTGGCAAGATGATGGTAAATACTCTTGGGTAAAAGCACCAACCTTCTACGGTAAAGTTGTCGAAGTTGGTCCTCTCGCCTATTTAATGTGTGGTTTGGCTGCGAATGACACGCCAACTGTCAACCACTTCAATGAATTAAAAGGCATTTATGAAAAATTGACTGGTAACACGTTAACCACCGATCAATTACATTCTACCCTTGGACGTATTATCGGTCGTACCGTGCATTGCTGTGCGATCAATGATATTTTAAGTGCTCAATGGCAAATGCTCATTGATAATATCGCTAAAGGTGATATGACGGCGTATATCAAAACAGATATTCCAGCAAGCGGTGAATTCCGTGGTGTTGGTTTCGGTGAAGTACCACGTGGTATGCTTTCTCACTGGGTTGTCATCAAAGACGGTCGCATTGAAAACTACCAAGCAGTTGTACCATCTACATGGAATGCAGGTCCACGTAACGAACAAGACCAAATGGGCCCTTATGAGCTTTCCATTATTGGTACACCGGTGGCTGACCCAACTAAACCGTTAGAAGTGGTCAGAACCATTCACTCTTTCGACCCTTGTATGTCCTGTGCCGTACACGTAGTTAATACCGAAAACGGCGAAGTGACTGAAGTGAAGGTGTTGTAATGAAGCCGTTAATTCTTGGCGTCGGCAATATTTTGTTGAGCGATGAAGGTGTCGGTGTGCGCGTGGTGCAGGAGCTTGAAAAACGCCCTGAAATTCAACCGCACTTTGACATCATCGATGGTGGTACTTGTGGCATGGAATTACTGGATGCGATGGCAAATCGCGAGCATTTGATTATTGTCGATGCCGTGCTTGCTAACAAACAGCCAGGTGAGATTGTCGTGTTACATGACGAGCAAGTGCCCACCTTTTTCTCTCGCAAAATTTCGCCACACCAACTCGGCATTTGTGATGTACTTTCTGCAATGAAATTAACGGACGAATTCCCCAAACACCTTTGTCTCATCGGCATCCAACCAGAATCACTAGAATCTGGAATTGGCTTGACTGAAACGATACAAAATGTGTTACCAAAGGTTTTTGAAACGTTAAATCAAGTCATTAAGGAATACGGCTTAACGCCCGCTATTTAGAATAGCAAGGAATTTAATAGCCAATCACTCATAGCACGCATCTTTTGATGCGTGCTTTAATTTGATTAAGTTTTATGTGAAAAATAAACCATGTATCGACACGAAAAAACACCTGAAAACTCTACCGCACTTTTAACCTCTGTTACTGGCTTTGAAGAAAACCCAACAGAGATTTTCCTTGCCGAAATGCAAAACATTGTACCTGAAATGCAAGATCTTCCTTTTTATCACAAAGGCATCGAGTGTTTCTGTCCTAAATTTGTTTTATTCGAAGACCAATGGATCGGCACAGTATTAACCCCGTGGATGATGAGTGTGGTGATTCTACCTGGCCCTCAACAACAATGGGAACCACGTGAATTAGGTGATAAACTCACTGTGCAACTGCCTTACAAAGCACTTACTTTCACCGTTAGTAGTCTTGAAAATGTACCGCAATATTTAAGTTGCTCCTTACATTCACCACTCGATCCGAATCTGACTAACAAACAAGCAGTTCAACTCACACAAGATTGTTTGCGTATGGTTTTATCCATCCCAACCGCACAGCCGACATTTAATTCTGATCGCCGTAATCTATTTAAGGCCATGATCAAATAAATGTAAGCTACAAATAGTTAATAAAAATGGGCAAAGTAAACTAACTTACTTTGCCCATTTTGCTTTGCATCCCGCACAAAGTGCGGTCAATTTTTGCTTAATTTTTCACATTAATACAGCACACGTGCTTTAATTGTGCCTTCAATCTCACGGAGTTTGGCTAACAATGGTGATGCATCATCTGTTTCAACATCTATCACAACATAACCAATTTTCGGATCGGTTTGCAGATATTGCGCTGCAATATTGAGATTGGCTTCGACGAAAATTTGGTTCAGTTTGTTTAATACACCTGGGCGGTTTTCGTGAATGTGAAGTAAACGTTTTGCACTGACGTGTTCTGGTAAAGAAACTTCTGGGAAATTCACGGAAGAAAGAGTTGAGCCGTTATCTGAATATTTCACAAATTTACCCGCGACTTCAAAACCAATGTTTTCTTGTGCTTCCGCGGTTGAACCACCGATATGCGGGGTTAAAATCACATTATCGAATTTACGTAATGGAGAAATAAACTCTTCATTGATTGAAGCAGGTTCAACAGGGAATACGTCAACCGCTGCACCACGAACTTTACCTTGCTCAAGCGCAGCTGCTAAAGCATCAATATCCACTACCGTACCACGTGCTGCATTGATCAAAATAGAATCTTGTTTTAATTGCGCAATACGTTCAGCACTCATTAAATTACGAGTTGAAGGTAAATCTGGTACATGAAGCGAAATCACATCACAAGAGCCCAATAACTCTTCAAGTGTGTGTAATTGTTTTGCATTACCCAATGG
>CAKVVS010000117.1:0-4898 GCA_934834395.1 Parahaemophilus parainfluenzae
CAATTTCGGTGCCTTTTAAATCATCGAGTTTATCAATTACAAATTCAACTAATGACATTTCTTTTCCTATTTAAATAAAGCGATGAATTCTATCATTGAATGAGGGAAAGGGGTAGGCTTGGGGCAGATTTTATTTGAATTGTTTTATGGCTGTCGTAGTGCTTAGCATGAATATTGGGGCAGTTATTCTGCCCCAAGTCTGAAGGATGTTAAACCCATAAAAGAATGGCTAATAATTGTGGTGAAATGATCCGTAAGAACATGGTGAGCGGATAGACTGTCGCATAGGAGAGTGCTGCGGCACCGCTTCCTTCTTTCAGTTCATTCGCGAAAGCAAGCGCAGGAGGATCCGTCATCGAACCTGCTAATAGGCCACAAAGTGAAAGATAATTTAATTTTACATATAAACGTGCAATGATACCTACAATCATTAATGGTACAAGAGTGATGAAAATACCGTAGCCCATCCATTCAAGACCGGAACCATTGGTGAGTGTGTCCACAAAGCTACCGCCAGATTTTAAACCGACTACAGCAAGGAAGAGCACAATACCAATTTCGCGCAATGCCAAGTTCGCACTCGGTGGCATAAACCAGTAGAGTTTTCCGATAGAGCCAATTCGAGCCAAGATCAATGCGACGACTAACGGTCCGCCTGCTAGCCCTAATTTTAATGCCACAGGGAAACCTGGAATATAGAAAGGAATGGAGCCGAGTAATACCCCTAAGCCAATCCCAATAAACACTGGCAACATTTGTACTTGTAACAGTTTCTGTTTGGCGTTCCCGATCACTGAAATTGCTTGGTTGAGAATATCAGTTTTACCCACCATGTGTAATACATCACCAAATTGAAGTGTTGTATGTGCAGTTGGTACTAATTCGACACCTGCTCGGTTTAAACGTGAAATGACTACACCGTATTTTTGATGAATGCCGAGATGACGAATTTGTTTTCCGAGTACTTTTTCATTGGTGACGACCACGCGCTCAGAACGAATTTCGCCACTCAAGCTTGCTACCGGGATATCAACTTCTTCCCCAATGATAAGGTGCATTTTTTTCAAGCCTTCAGGATTGCCGACCAAATGTAAAATATCCCCAAGTTGAACATCGGTATCTGCTTTCGGCACAATAACAAGCTCACCCCGTTTCAAGCGAGAGCAGACGACATCTTCATCATCAAAACCTGGAATTTCAATCAAATGGATACCATTGAGATTAGTATTGGTGACTTTCAGAGACATGCTTTTGAGTGCTTCTTTGTCATGACCACTTTCTTTTTCAAAATTTGCTGCTTCCTCATCCACTTTAATTTTAAAGAAAAGACGAATAAGCCACATAGAAAGTAAAATGCCACAAATTCCAAAAGGATAAGCCATTGCATAGGCCATCCCCATGTTAGACGTCGTTTGCGACATACCTAATTCAGAAAGGATTTGCTGACCCGCACCGAGAGATGGGGTATTGGTTACCGCACCGGAGTAAATACCAAGCGCGACATCAAGAGGAATATCCGCAAGCTTATAAATGAGAATTGTCACCACTGCACCAAGTGCAACGATTAAAATGCCTAACCCATTTAAGGTTAAGCCTGATTTTCGTAAGGAAGCAAAAAAGCCCGGCCCCACTTGAATACCAATCGTATAAACAAACAGAATTAAGCCGAACTCTTGCACGAAATGTAATGTATGGCTATCTAATTTAATGCCATATTGGGTGGTAAAATGGGCAACTAAAATCCCACCAAATAGCACGCCCCCAATACCCAGACCTACACCTTTAATTTTAAAATGCCCGATCCATAGGCCAATCACGGCAACGAGGGCAAGCAAACTAATGGTAATCGCAGTTTCACTCATACCGACCTCTAATTTATTAAAAATTTAACTATTTTGGATTATATCAATTAGATTTCTTACCCGCTTGTGACAAAGTCAAAAAATGTTATCTCCATCACATTTTTTCTTGCTTAAAAATAAACACCGCCTAAAATGACCGCACTTTTTTGATTTTATAGGTTGATTATGGATTACGCTCAAGAGGCCATTAATTCGCTTTTATGGATAGCAAAAACATTAGCGATGACGGCTGTCGTGTTTAGCTTTGGTATTTTCTTATTAGTCCGTTTTACCCACTGGGGTAAACAATTTTGGCAATTTGCGGGCGGGTATCTTTCACCACGTCGAAGTATTAAACCTTTGCTATTTTTCTTATTAATTGTGGCGATGACATTAGTCAGTGTGCGTATTAGCTTGGTGCATTCTGAGTGGTATAACAATATGTACACATCCTTGCAGGAATTTAATGAACCTGTGTTTTGGGATCAAATGGTGCTGTTTTGTGTGATTGCGACAAGCTCAGTCATCGCCGCATTGCTGAGCTATTATTTAGAGCAACGTTTTTCTATTGATTGGATCGAATGGTTGAATGGTCAGCTAGTGGATAAATGGATGGCTAATCGCGCGTACTATAAAACGCAGTATGTTTCCGCTAACTTAGATAACCCCGATCAACGTATTCAACAAGATGTGCAATCCTATGTGCGAACCACGCTCTCTTTAAGTACAGGGGTGATAGATGCTGTCACCTCCATGATTTCTTATACGATCTTATTGTGGGGATTAGCGGGACCAATGATTGTATTTGGTACTGAAATTCCACGCATGATGGTGTTCTTGGTATTTGCTTATGTGATTATCACGACCGCGATTGCATTCCGTTTAGGGCGTCCATTAATTATGTTGAATTTCGTCAATGAACGCTTAAACGCTAACTATCGTTATTCTTTAATTCGTATTAAGGAATATGCGGAAAGTGTAGCATTTTATGCGGGTGAGAAAGTCGAAAGTAGCCAACTTTATAAACAATTCGGCGCAGTGATCAATAACATGTGGGATATTGTTTATCGAACCTTAAAATTCTCTGGTTTTAACCTAGTAGTAAGCCAAGTTTCTGTTGTGTTCCCTTTGTTAATTCAAGTGGGGCGTTATTTCGAGAAGCAAATTAAACTCGGCGATCTGATGCAAACGCTACAAGTATTTGGTAAGTTGCATTCAAATCTTTCCTTCTTCCGTAATTCTTACGATGGTTTTGCCGGATACAAAGCCACATTAGATCGTTTAACGGGCTTTAGTTATGCGATTGATATGGCAAATCGTCAATCTACTTCCCATTTACACGAACATGAAACTGACGTGATCTTTAAGGATTTAACCATCAGTAATCCATTTGGAAAAACCTTAATTGATAATTTAAATTTGACGTTGCCACAAGGTTCAACTCTATTAATTCAAGGTAATTCAGGCGTGGGTAAAACCACGTTGTTGAGAACTGTGGCGGGGCTGTGGGCATATTCTGAAGGGGATGTGTATTGTCCAACCCATCAGCTTTTCTTATCACAAAAACCTTATTTACCACAAGGCAGTTTATTGACTGCGCTGGCTTATCCGAATGAAGAACAAGCCTTTAATCGTGATGAGATGATTGAAGTATTAATACAAGTGTCTTTAGGGCATTTACAAGATCGTTTAGAACAAGAGCAAGATTGGACACGTATTCTTTCTCTCGGTGAGCAACAACGTTTGGCTTTCGCACGTTTGTTATTACATAAACCAAACGTCGCTTTCTTGGATGAAGTAACTGCGAGTATGGATGAAGGCTTAGAAGATACGATGTATCGTCTATTAAAAGAACACTTACCTTATACAACCGTTATTAGTGTGGGGCATCGTTCAACCTTGCTGGCTTTCCATCAGCAACAATTGATGATTTTAGGTAATGGCGAGTGGCGATTCACTGACCGAAATCTCGCATAAAACACCATTAAAATTGACCGCACTTACCTTGTTAGAAAAAATAGTGAGGTAAGTGTGGATGAACAAAGCAAAAAATCCTGTTATCAAACTCGATTTTTTGGTACATTTAGCACAATTTTTTTCTATGCTCAGAAATGAGTAATTTTTCACCAAACTAATGACGGAATTCTTATGTTATTCAAAAAAATTCGTGGTTTATTTTCAAACGATCTTTCAATCGATCTAGGTACAGCAAATACATTAATTTACGTGAAAGGCCAAGGTATCGTACTTGATGAGCCATCAGTAGTGGCAATTCGTCAAGATCGTATGGGCGCATACAAAAGCATTGCGGCAGTAGGTAAAGAAGCAAAACAAATGCTTGGTCGTACACCAAAAAGCATTGTCGCAATTCGTCCGATGAAAGATGGTGTCATCGCTGATTTCTCTGTGACTGAAAAAATGTTGCAATACTTTATTAAACAAGTACATAGCGGTAACTTCATGCGTCCAAGCCCGCGCGTACTCGTTTGTGTACCGGCTGGTGCAACTCAAGTTGAACGTCGCGCAATTAAAGAATCAGCATTAGGTGCAGGTGCACGTGAAGTGTATTTAATTGAAGAGCCAATGGCGGCAGCAATCGGTGCAAACTTGCCGGTTTCGACAGCGATCGGTTCAATGGTCATTGATATCGGTGGTGGTACCACTGAAGTGGCAGTGATTTCTTTAAACGGTATCGTGTATTCATCTTCTGTACGTATTGGTGGTGACCGTTTTGATGAAGCAATCATTTCTTATGTTCGTCGTACTTTTGGTTCTGTGATTGGTGAACCAACTGCAGAGCGTATCAAGCACGAAATTGGTTCAGCTTACATTCAAGAAGGCGATGAAATTTTAGAAATGGAAGTGCACGGTCATAACCTTGCTGAAGGTGCGCCTCGCTCATTCAAATTAACCTCTCGTGATGTACAAGAAGCTCTTCAACAACCATTAAATGGTATTGTTGCAGCAGTACGCACAGCACTTGAAGAATGCCAACCAGAACACGCAGCAGATATTTTTGAACGCGGTATGGTGTTAACGGGTGGTGGTGCCTTATTA